>JBHLRT010000215.1:1133-4636 GCA_048882305.1 Candidatus Thorarchaeota archaeon | reverse complement strand
GGAACTGGTGATACGCCTACTGCGTTGAGCATATTACTCATAGGATTGTGAGCTACTGAAGCTCTTCTCTTAGCAATCAAATCAATCTCATGTGCATCTACATGCACACAATGTGCAAGGACTGTATTTGGTCCTAGAACTCCAAGTCTATCCAATCTCTCTACTGTTCTTTCCCCTGTTGCTTCCAAATTGTGGTAGAGATCAACCAGTCCTTCGGAAGTATGAACTGTTATTGGGACGTCTAACTCTTTTGCTTCTTCAACTGCCTTTGTGACAATCTCATCACCAACAGTAAAGGATGCATGGAGACTGACCATCCCTGAAACTAATTCGTCCTTTTTACTTGACTTGATGAACTTAGCACCTTCTTGGTATCCCCGTTCTGCTTCTTCAGGATTGTTTCTTTCAGTCATCTCAAATGCGATGATTCCTCTCATTCCAACCTCTTTGGTACCTTTAGCGATATGTTCAAGGCTTCCTTCGATTGAATTTGGTCCTGAGAATGTATCTGCGTACATGGTAGAACCATTTCGGAGCATATCGGCACTTGCTGATAGGGCACTAGCATACGCATCCTGTATAGTTAGAGCTTCATCAACTGGCCACCATACTCGTTGTAGTACTTGTGCAAAATCAGTTGGTGGTTTGATATTGAGACTTGCACCTCGTAAAAGGATACCATAGAGATGAGTATGAGCTGTGATAAGTCCCGGAATGACTAAACAACCGGATGCGTCGATAGCAGTATCTGCAGAGAATTTTGGTTCTCCCTCGCTAATCTCTGTAATTCTGGAACCATTTACTGTGATATACCCCTTCGAAATTACAGTTCCTTTCTTGTCACCTGTGACAATCATTCCATTCTTTATCAGAAGATTTTCCGTCATTGCCAAGCTCCGCCAAGGTCGTATTATTTACAGGCGATAAGATTAGTCTTTGTATCATTTTAATCTAGAGCTCGATATCTACATAACTTACAGTGCCTTTGCTGGATTTATAGATGATGCCCTGTTTTTCAAGTTCATTCATTGCATCATTGAATTCGCTCTCATCCATTCCCGCCTCTTCTGCTATTGTCAATAAATCATTCACAGGGACATCTTTACCAACTGATTCTGATAGACGCTGCAAGAGTAATAGGAACTTGCTAGTTGGTGGTATAGTTGGATCAAGAGGTAAATCATCGTTAATTTCAATGGGAGTTTCATGTTCTTCTACTGATTTCTTCTGAGCACCAAGAAGCGCACCAAGCAGGATTGACTTTTCCTCAGCATCGATAGCTGGTGCTTTTTCATCTCGAGCTTTTGATGATATGTCAGCTAACGTGAATCCAACTGGTGTGTCATCAGATTCGGATTCAGAATCGTCTGCCCCCTCTTCTGTGACCCGTGACATTATTTCATGCATTGGGTCAACCGTATTCATATCCACACCCAGCCACCTAGCATCCAAATCTTTGTTGGCCTCAGCAGCTTGAAGTAATTGAGTTCGATAATGCTTTTCTAACCTTTCTCTTTGTTCAGCGAGAGTGGTGTCCACGCATTTCTCTGATCCTAGAATTAGTAGTGCTCTTTCAGCTCTTGTCCTAACTCTATCATGAGACTCTTTCACCAAAAAACTAAGGATTTTGGTAATAGCTGTAAATTTGGAGTTTCGAACATTAAGATTTTCAAGAAGCGCTTGTTTCACTTGCCAATTTGGGTCTCCAACTAGCTCCATCACAAATCCGGATGTTGTCTTTATACCTGATCGAGATACTGCGGCAGCAATCTCAACTCTCTCTTGCCATTTACTACCCCTAAGAAATATCGAGAGGTTGGAATAAGTTGACTGATCTACAATTCCGCAGATATATGGTAACATATCTCGTCTCTTTTTCGATGATGCCAAAGCAAGGTTCTTGATTAATGTCTTCTTTGTTCTGTCTGGGAACTCACTCAGAGCTGGAACCGCTCCAAGTGAAATGTTCTTGAAGTTCTCCTTGATTTGTTTTGTAACCCATCTTCTTCCAGGTTCACCAAGAAACCTCATCAAATCAAACACTGTAGGTTGGTGTTCCTTACCCAATCCTTCTAGGACTTTTATCCACTGCTTGAGTTCAGCAGTAGACTCAGGTCCACCAATTCGATTGAATTTCTCTTGAATTCCTTGCAGAACTTGTTCTCTTTCAACAGGATTAAGCGATTTGAGGGCACTGAATATATCAAGAGTATATTGGCCAAAAGCGAACTTGCCTGCTACGGTAAAGGCTGCTTGTTTTACATTTTGATCTGGGCTCTCAAGAAGATCCATGGATTTAGGAAGAAGTGATCTACTATTCTTTTGAGTAGCCAACCTCCCTACTGCGTCATACATTGTCCCAAGGTCTGGTGAATCGATATCATATGCTATCTTTTTCAGTTCTTTCAACGCTTTCAATTCAAGATTTCCCGATTCCAAAGAAGCCTGTTTCCTACTCATTTCTTCTTAGCCTTCCTTTTTCTTTGCCCAGAGGGCTTCTTTGTTTTCTTCTTCGGTTTCTTTGGTTCTTCTACGATGAAGTCTGTCAGTGCTGACTGCTCGACCTTCTCACGCTGTTTCTTACTGATTCTAGTTTTTTCATCCTCTACTTCAACAACAGGTTTTCCATTCAATGTTACCTGCTCGGTAAGAACATGTCCCGATGTAGACAAGCCGATGTCTACTTCTAATTCCACTAAGAAATGATCATACGCCTCCACAATCTCAGGAATTCTCGGATCTCCTTTCTCGATGTAAAGCTCCATAACCATCTGTTCGCGTAGAAATCTACTCCCAGCTTTACATTTTTCAAGTGAAGATAAGTCAAGTACTTGCTTCTTCTTTTTTGGAACTTTCTTCATCTCAGGCTTTGCTTTCTTAAAGATCTCTAGTTCAGCTTCTTCTATCTCTGAAATCAGAAATCCTAAACCATCACGCTCAAGTGCTGATGGTATTAAGTATCGAATCTTTTTCTTTTTGACAAGCTCTCCAACTAGCTCAATGCATCGATTCCGAACCTTTCTGCGACCTTCCATCCAACTTGCTTCATCAGTAAATAGCTTCACGAACTCGGACGTTGGAACATCCAGTGCAACACTGAGGGACAGTATATCCAGAGCTCCAAAGACAGCATCTCGAATGAGGATAAGTGCTTCAGATACATCCTTCTTTGGATTTTCTTTGTTCCAATACTTCTCAATGTTCTTGTAGATTATATGCCAAGGATGAGCTTCTTTGTCTGAATAGTAACCTTTCATCAACTCTGCAACTGCACTTATGTCTCCACGTCTACTAAGTTCACATATCTTGTGAACATAGGCAAGACGCTTTGGGTGTGCAGATGCACGTTTCTTACTCAGAACATACAGCCTCCAGACTCATTCTTGTTGTTCTGAGAGGTCTATTTGCCTTTTTTGCTCTTGTATTCTTTATGAAAAAAAGAGAAAGATGGGTTGTGGTGCTCAGACTCTCTGAAATTTGACTCCTCATCTGTACTGTAGAAA
>JBHLRT010000215.1:0-1123 GCA_048882305.1 Candidatus Thorarchaeota archaeon | reverse complement strand
ACAATGATTGCGTTTTCTATCATCTTTTTCGCGTGAGATTTTTCATCTCTTTCTCAACGCGTTCTTTCTCAACTAGTAACTTTCGTCCTTCTGCAACTAGAGCTTCCATCTCTTCCTGATACTTCTTCTTGTCTATGAATTTGCTCTTGAGCTGTGCTTCAAGTGTTCCTCTTCGTTTTTTGATATCGCGTAAACCACTCTCAATCGAACGCAGTCGGACTTTCAGCATCAACAAGTTCCTACCATCTAATTCTTTGATCTTGGCTTCGCTAAGTGTCTTAGATGATTTTCTGACAGTCGTCATTGATTCGCCGAGTTCCTTCTTTGCTGGACTCACAAGAACTTGCGGAGGTCTGGATTGCTTTTCCTTGCTTACCGTTTTTTTGGGACCTGCTTTGACTGGATTAGTAGTACGTTCATCCTTGACCTGAGCTGTTTTGTGAGTTTCTTTTGTGAACTTGAGATTTCTCCCCTCTTCCTCTGCCATCTTATCCAGATTAGCCTTGTATCGTTTCAACCTCTCTTCAGGGGAATGTTCGTAAGGCAATTTGATATCACTCAGTCTAAAATCATCTTGTCAAATGTATGGGTCCCAACTTACATTTGATAATGTAAGTATTAATCATTATCTGGGTCAAATCAATTTTAGGCTCTAGAAGAATGATCCTGGAGGTTCAGTAACTTTACTTGGTCCTTTTTTCTTTGCAGTCTTCTTAGGAGAAAGCACCTCAATAAGTTTGTAATCCGTGACACCCATTCCAAGTTTTTCAGCATATTGAACTTGAATGTACGGGTCCTTCATTGGGCCATTTATCCGCTGAAATGGATGTAAGCCTGGTTCGTTATGCAATTTCACGAATGGAGGAACCATACTTTCGATTACATCTTGTTGTCCGATTAAATCCAAGCTTGCTTGCTCAACAGCTACAATATCCCTACTTCCTAAGACTCCAATATCATTGAGGACTGCAGGCAATCCCATACCCCAACAGTCACAGAAAGGTGTGATATCAAGTAGGAAGTTCAAGAAGAAGCGCTTGTCTTCATCGAATGTTTTCAGGATCTCATTTGCGCCTAATGCCATTAGCTCCTGAAAGAGAGAGAAGTTCTCCTGGTTCAATTC
>JBHLRT010000214.1:4261-4642 GCA_048882305.1 Candidatus Thorarchaeota archaeon | reverse complement strand
ATAGAACCAGATATCCAAACTTGACATACTCCCACTCCCAATCCTTCTTGAATATAATTAGGAATGCGAAGATTGCAATAACAAACAACACTCCGCTAAACAGTTTTGGTTGAAACGGATCCATAGGACCTAGTATTGTTTCCATCATGCCTGGAAAGAAAACGGCAAGTACACCGTACAACAAACAGACAATTGCATAACACAAAAGCGATACTTTTGTAATATTGCGGATTTCAGTCATTCTTCATATCATCTCCTTACCAATACGTATTTCGAACATACTGGTGATACTATGCATGTTTAACTAGAATAACTGATTTCTCCCTCAATTCGAGTCCGTTATTAGAGTGTATTTTTGGAAAAAGAAGCGCTATGATGTCC
>JBHLRT010000214.1:0-4251 GCA_048882305.1 Candidatus Thorarchaeota archaeon | reverse complement strand
GGTTCCCGAGATGAGTCGGATGATCCGGGAGGAAGGATTTGACGTGGTAAGCGGATGGAAAAAGAAGCGCTATGATGTCCCATTTTGTTAAGTCTATATAAAGGATGTAGTCGTAAATTTGTCATCTGGCGCTATTAGAGTTCAAATGCCATTCGGAATGTGAAGTTTCAGGCGCAATTGTGAACTATTCGTCCGGAACTAGCTGCAGTATACTACCGGGTTGTCCATATGCCCAGGATTGTATCAGAAGTATCTCCCCATTGACATCATGCACATGCATAGATGATTCTATCAGGTTTCTCAAATCAGATGACAGGTAGATTGGGTGAGAGGAGAAGATCATGCCATAGTTCATCTCTGCACTGGTCTGGAGCCAGAACCACATGAGATTAGGGATGACCTCCCCAAGGAAAGGTATAGTTTTTCGACTCTCGTCATCGAAGAGTATTGCGAAGAACTCCCGATCTTTACCTGCGATACCATAGTGTGTATACTGATTCCGGACCATATGCTTCCGAAGAACATTCCTGATTGCTGGTTCAACCTCTTCGTTCGGAATCCCATATCCCTTTGTAAACCACCGATGAATCACTTGCTTCTTACCAGGATAATGTGAGGTCTCCATTCCTGTGAGGAGCGCTATTAAGAGGAGGTCACGTCTCGTTGGAGGAATCTTGTTTTCAGGAAGTAGATGGTCGCCAGTCTTGAGTAACGCGTAGATGTCCTGTACAGTATGTGCTGAGTAACGTGAAGGGCTCAGTCTCCAAGTATCATCCCTTGTGTCATACCGCTCAATGTTTGTGTTCCAAGCTTCAAATTCGAGAAACTTGCCATCTGCATCCTTTCTGAGGACATCATTCATTGTTACGAAATAGTCCTTGTTGTCAAGAAACGAGGTGCAAGACGATTGAAATGACGGCATGATAGCGCTTGATGCCTTGCTCTTCTTCAGTACTTTCACCGTCCCAGTGTTCTTTGACACTATTCGATATCGATGTTCCACCCATGATGACCGTATGATGTCCATCAAATGAGACACCCTTGCTCGGGATAGTCCCGTCCACTTCATAGCTCGAGCCTCAGTCATACCTCTTCCATCCTGAAGGCTCAACAGCTGACTCACTATCTTGTGTATGTGTTTGTTAGTCAGATTATTCGGAATATGAATCGTGCTATTCATGAAGATCCTGACGACCCAATTCTCATCCCATGTTAGTGCCAACTGATGCAGCTTCTGAGGTCTAAGTACAAACTCCACAAGATCAAGTTCAGGAGCACCAAAGAATTTCCGGATGTAGTAGATGTAGCCAAGTAAGAAGATCAGAGCATTGGCCTTGGGGCCACCATAGTCCCAATTCCTATAGAAGTCATCGATATAGTGTTTGAAATCATATCCCTTATCTCTAAGAACTTCATAGAGTGCCGCTTGTCCCAGCAACCCGGGGGGTCTGTCTCTTGGGAGTTGGGAGATATCTATACGCCTTGCAATCTCCTTTTGCTTAGCGGGAAGCAAGCTCAGTATTTCCGCTATATCGAATGTCTTAGGAATCAAGTCACTAATCTGTTCATTTGTCATATTGCTTGGATGCACAAGAGTACGAGATTCACCCGGATTCATTCGTCTGCTCAATATATTCCATGCTGGAAAGATGTGTTTATCTCCAAAGTCCTCCTTTATTCGCTGGATATAATCCACCTATACCACGACCATTGTTTCTTTGCATACTACTTGGACAAAAATCATTCGACTAGTTGAATCTAAAATGGACAGGATATAACTGAGAGAAAGGAACACACTACGGAATCTACCCAGTAAGGAATGAAAATTACTCCACATAATGCATTTTAGTGCGATTGTACGAATTTTCGAGTCATGCCAACAGTAAAAGTTGTTGATTTCATGGGTGAGGTTCAAAAAGAGATTGCAGTAGAGGCAGGGACAAAGTTGCTCAAAGCCCTCATCGATGAAACCGAGATAGTCCATGAATGTGGTGGGCATGCCAAATGCACTACCTGTAGGGTCACCATTCACAAGGGTGTACCGACAAAGGAAACTCAGGCGCAAAAGGAGCGTTTCGAGAGAGCCATAAATTCGGGGCAATCCCAGTTCGACCATCCTGCTGTCTTCCTCTCATGCCAGGTTGATGTGGAGAATGACATGACAGTAAGTGTAAGTGAGGAATTCAATCGTGTGATTCATGACAGTCGTGGGAAAGACACAGAGGATGCAATTACACCGGACCCTGTTTGGTTGGACCACGAGGTTCCGGACTGGTGGGGCATCAAAGACTGAAACAATTCAACACAAAGATAGTAATCCTACCTCATCCAGGTAAATCAAATCCAAGAGCAGACTCTATCATGTCTATCCATCTCATTTGTTGAGTCCACATCTGACCAGCACTAACACCACCATCAACAACCAAAGCATGTCCTGTGACAAAGCTTGACTCATCACTGGCTAGCCAGAGTGCCGCATTTGCAACATCTTCAGGAAGTCCAGCACGTCGGATAGGTTGTCCTTTTGCAAAGAGACGTTTCAAATCTTCGTAGGTCTTTTCACTATCAGCACTTGATAAGCCCTTAGCAGCGCCGAATATAGAACTCACAATTGATCCTGGACAGATGCTATTTACACGGATGTTGTAGTACGCTAGCTCCATTGCTACTGTCCTAGTCAGCTGGAGGACTGCTGCTTTTGCTGCGCTATATGGATGGTTTTGTGATACACCTCGCAGACCAGCGACACTTGAGATGTTTATCATGTTGCCTCCACCTTGCTTCTTCATGATTGGAGCAGCGTGTTTCATTCCAAGAAACACTCCACGTAGCAAAATGGCAATTGTCCGGTCGAAACCCTCAATGGGTACAGATTCAATCTCTCCCTTGACGCCCCCCATCCCAGCATTGTTAACAATACAATCAAGACGACCATAGGTGTCAGTGGCATGATCAATCATCCCCTTCACATCATCCTCCAGTATGACATCTGCGTGAATGAATGTGGCATTGTCCCCTAGACTCTTAGCGACCTTCTGACCAAGCTCATCCTGAATGTCACTAACGACGACCTTGGCTCCTTCCTTCGCGAATCGCTCTGCTATAGCTTTACCAAGACCACTTGCACTGCCAGTCACCAAAGCAACTCTTTCTTCCAACTTTCCCATTTTTTCACATCCTGCGATATAATATCCTAAACTACTTTCAAAGGTGAAGAAAAGGAAGAGGTATCCTCCATTTCTTCTTTGTCATCAGTGTGGTAGTCTCATGAGCTCAGTTCAATAAGATACGAATTGGTCTCCCTCAGTTCTTCCTCTTTGTCTTTAGGATCAACACAAAGACGAGTATAACAACTAGTGCTCCAACACTAATCAGCACAATTTCTAATGGAAAAGTAGGTGCTTCTTCACCATAAGATAACCGATAGACCTGACCAGAATGAGTGCATACTAGTTCATTGTCTGCATTTTCAAAGACTCCATCATTATCGATACCAACATTGTTTTCTGCAAGAAGATACGAGCCAACACCTGAAGTTGGAAAGGCTTGAAGGTCATCATTTCTTGGGAGAATGACAGCATCAAGTACTGAGGAATACTCTATGTTAACAGCTACCAAATATGCATGCTCCACCGCATTAGAATACAGCACTTCTGTTTCATTGGTTCCATCTGGAACCTTGTAGAGTTTGTTGGCTGAGCGTTCTAGGATGTAGAGGTTCCCATCGTCATCAACTGTGCAATCTCCATTTGTAATATTGTTAATTGATAGTAGCTTGAAATAGTCGTCAGGATTACTAACGGGGATTTTCCATACGTCAAAGTGAGTAGGTTCGCCTTTCCCAGTGAGAAGGATCATCATATCATTCTTTGAATCATATGTCAGAGATGCTGGTAATCCGTCAATGTGTCCTTCAAACCAGGGCGAATAAGTCCCGTTTGGATAGAGTCTGAGAATCAATGGTGAATCGTTGGACAGAGATGCATAGATGTTCTCATCAATATCTAACTCCAAACTGCTACACATAAAAACAAGGTCAGGTATGAACTCAGAAAATACTCCATCATCAATCTGATAGATTGTATCTTCTATACCTAAGAGCAATAATCCATCAGAAGTTTCAACTACCGAACCTGTATTGACGGTAGGGGTAATCCGTTCTGGTTCTGAGGCATCAGGATCGTAGTTCACAATGCATGCCCCATAGCCAGCTGCACAGAGTACACTATCAAACTTTTGTGACCAAGTGAT
>JBHLRT010000213.1:0-4647 GCA_048882305.1 Candidatus Thorarchaeota archaeon | reverse complement strand
GTACCGCTTTAATGAGGAACATGAAATGTTCTGGATAGAATATGATCCTCCAAACCCAGTCAACAATCCCCCATACCCAGTGGAAGATGCCACTGACTATACCATAAAGCCATCCAAGAACATCAAGAATCCACGCAGGGATTCCTGCTAGCCATTCAAAGAAATCGAATTGCAACATGACACCTCCCATCAGCGGTCCCACCATCCTGGATAGGGGTCTAGAGACCCGAATATCACGATAAAGTCCGCAAATTTGGAACCTGGTACAAGGTCCTTCAAAGCATAGTACGATGCAATACAAGGGCCACGAATCTTGGCACGATAAGCAGTCTGTGCCTTGTCTTGTGTCTTGAGCCACAATGAAGTGATACCACGTGTTCCTTCCACTCTAGCGTATGCCTCTCCTTCAGGAAGCCTATTTACTTTCGCACGTGCTTTAGGATCAATGATGTCACCTTCTGGTATCTGGGGAATCAACTGCTTGATGATTTCCACTGCAGTTTCAGCCTCCTTGAATCTCTGTTCCATACGATCCAACGCATCACTTTGTTCTGGATGTTCAGGATTCTCAGTTATTGGAACCTCCCAGTCTACCATATCATAAGCCAGATTTGGATCTGGATCATCTTTTCGGAGGTCCATCGGAACACCGCAAGCTTTGATTGGTGGACCACTCAAACCCCACCTGAGACCCTGTTTGTAGTGGTAAAGACCAATATTCTCGGTTCTAGCTCTGAACGTGGGACTTCCCATTTGCATGTCCCTGAATTTGGGCAAACGGTCCTCAAAGCGATCAACAGCTCGATCGAGTTGCTCCATGAACTTGTCAGTGAAATCGTACTTGACTCCTCCTGGAGTTGAGAATGACACTGTGTGCCGTGAACCAGTTAGCTGTTCAAAGGCATCTAGAGTATACTCTCGGTCAACCCAAGGCCAGAGAGCCATAGTGAAGAATCCTAATTCTGCATTAAATTGACCCCACCAGAATTGTATGCTGTGAAGCCTGGACAGCTCCATCATTATTGTTCTCATGATCTTCGCTCGTTCAGGTACTTCGAGTTCTGCAATCTTCTCAACTGCAGCTACATAGGGATACTCTGCTAAGAATGCCTCCAACATACACATTCTTTCGAGAACGAGAGCGCCCTGTCTGAAGTTTTTGAACTCGAGGACCTTTTCAGCAGAACGGTGGAAGTATCCTGCATTAGGATCGCACTCAACAACATAGTCACCAACCAATGTGAGCTTTGTAGCCCATCCGTGGGCTGAGACGTGTTGTGGGCCAAACCAGATGTCCATTGATTCATCAAGGATATCAGGACTCACTTGGTCTCACCTCCTTCTGGTTTAGGTCGAGGTTTAGGAGGTGCGATACCGGTCTCATCTAACCTGCTTTGGTCAGTCGTGAATCTCTTTCGCATGGGGTAAGCACCAGCCAACTCATCAGGAAGTAGAAAGAGCCGAGGGTCAGGATGATTCTTGAAATCAATCCCAAACATTTCACGAACTTCTCTCTCATGCCATTCTAAGCCAGGAAAGATGTCACACGAGCTCTCTATCTCGGGTTTCTCGCCCTCAAGTGCAACTCGCAGCTGAACTAGCGTTTTAGTTACATGTGACCAGAAGATGTAGATGAGTTCGTACTGGTCATTTTCCAGATCTATACCAAAGACTGACTCGGGCATAGCCTCTGGAAGCTCTTCATCTATCAGTTTTACAACATCACGTATCTTGTCCTTTGGTACAATAAGCTCAATCTTGTTGTCACCGAGGGGATTAGATGTCACTTCGGGAATCTTGTTTATTACAGCTCTTCCAATTGTTGACATCTTAGTTTCCCTCCGTCCTTATTGGTTGTCCAAGGTCAACACTATCATAACGTCGGTTGTACACCAACATCAAAACAAGTGCTAATGCAGTATGAGCTGCTGCGACAGAGATAATCAGAATAATCAATCCTTGACCGGTGAAAGTAAACACAGGACTGTAGAGTGACATAGCAACCAGGGCAATGTTAACACCATTACCCATAATCTCAGCTCCGATTAGAATACGAATGAGGTTCCGTTTCACCATCATTCCATATCCACCAAGTCCAATCAGCATGAATGCCAAAGCCAGATACCAAGAGAGTGGGACCATTAAGCATCATCCTCCTCTTCGTCTGAAGTTGGTGGTTCTTCATCCATCATTTCCTCTATTTCCTCAAGATCGATTTCAGCCTCGATACCAAACTCTCCTCTGATGGACACTAGCTGTTCAGCTCTATCCATTTTCAATAGGGCGATGGCTCCTACGAGTGAAGTAACCATAATCAACGCGATAATTTGGACGTAAATTCCATTATATGCCCATAACCATTGAGCAAGTGCATTAAGATCGTTTGATATTGGTTGGAATTCTTGGTTGAATGACTCTGCCCATGGAAAGATGAATGCTAAAACTGCAGAAAGTACCATGACAAGAGCGGCAATTAGAAGACCGAGCTTTCTTTTCTCGGGTGTGGCAAATGATTCTAGAGATGAGTCCTGAGCTCTTGGGAGCAATAATGATGCAAATATGATAAGTCCACTAATACCTCCTGTATATACAGCTATCTGCATTCCTGCGATGAAAGGAGCCTCTAGCAGAAGGAAGAAACCTGCTACAAATGAAGCCATAAATCCAAAGAAGAAAGCAGAATAAACAATCTCCTTATGTTCAAGTGCGAGGTATGCAAGAACCAATACTATAGCTGCAATCAGTAGGAATTCCAATGCTTCGAAGGTAGAAAAATCGACAGACGGTTGCACTATTAATGACCTCCTCCAATCTGAGCTTCTTGTTCTCTCTCAGCTTTCGCCTTACTATACACTTCGAGTGTTTCTTTCCCATCCAAGACAGACTCTGGAAGCATCTTCATTACAAAACCAATGCCACCCATGATAATCAAGATGAACAGAGCGACTTGCCAAACAACATCGAATTTTGTAGCGGAATCCCATAGAATGTTTGAAGCGCTGAGAAGCCATAGAAAAGCGCCCATGACATCCACCACAACAAATAGGACAGTATAGATGAAGTAGTTGTACGGGTATGAGATTCTAGCAGGGCCGATTGGTTCTTCACCGCATTCATAGGAAGATGTCTTCTCAGAGTTTTGAAGCACATGAGGACGGAGCACCCATGATGCCAGTAACATCACAACAACTAAGACCACAGCTAGTAAAGCCCAGATCAACACGGGGATGAACAGTTCAAATAACCTAGGTTCATTCTGCATCATGCTTTGAAACCATCCTCTGATTTTCCTTCAAAAAGGGTTCCAATGTTAGCAACGGACCAGACACGGCGGTTATTGAAGATACCGACAAAAGGAGTCATGCGATGAGTTTCTGTTTTCATTTGTTCACGGGTCCTTCTGTGCTAACATGTCAATGTGATGAATGGACTGTAACCTCTAAGGCAGGACACTTTTCAACGTTTTAACCGCCTGTCATAGAGAATTATGTCCGACCATCTGCTTTGAAACGTAAGGCGGTTTGTTTGTCACCATAATAAAAACACTTCGGGTTTTTGAGGAGACTCAAAGCAGTTATATAGCACGAGGCACGGAACAACATCTCAATAATCAACTCTATGATTTCAGGTGATTCATTTGGTACGTGGCGAAGAAGGCACATTCTTCTATTATCTTGCGCTATTGATCGGGATGGCTCTATTGGGAGTATACTTCTGGACTCTCATGACCACAACGGTAGTCGTAGTGAATATTCTCTTCTACTGGGTTCTGGTGATGGGAGGAATGTTGCTTGTAGTATCAACATTTGGATTCGCTGCAGCTAAGACACGTTCCAGTAGAGTTGGTCTAACAATGCTTACAGGAATCCTCGCAGGGGTTCACATGTATCTCATCTTTACGATGTACAACCTCATTCTAGCGATAATTCTGTTTGCAATTTTGGGATTCGGACTTCTAATTGCATTTGCCGCATTCAACTGGCTTTATGAATAAATCACAATCTCATTCATCACTAGATTCGGATGCTGCTTCACCAGAGGATTCAACCTCGTTAGTGGACATCTCAGTAGTTGATTCTGGAGTTTCATCTTCTGCAGCAACTTCAGCCTTAGGTTCTGGTTCAGGCTCGAGTTCCGGTTCAGGCCCATAATGAAGAGCACTTGTGTCCATGATTCCTGGAGAGTAACTTTCCTCAAAATTGTGCATCATGGAAAATCCTGCAGCGGTCAAAATGGAACCACCAAGTCCCCAAAATGACAGATATTCCCAACCTCCTGCAGTAGGTACGGATTCAGCAAACCAACTAACGAACACGACAAAGAAGAATCCTGCCAAGACTGTGAGAGCAAACATCAAGTTCTTGCCCTTCCCCTTCTCAGGCCTAAAGTATCCAATCATGAGAAAGACCAAGAGAATAGTCATTCCACTGATCAACGAACTCAATGACCCTGCAATGAAGAGTGACGCTCCAGGAATAAAGAAACCAAGATAGAAGAAATTGAAGATGAATGCGGTCTGTATGATCAAGCCAAGGAACAGCATACAATACGGATCACTATCTTGTTGCAGTTTCATTGTATCATCCCCATAGCATCTTGATTTTCGTATTTCTTCTGCCAGTGAGTTGTACCAGCACGAATCTTATT
>JBHLRT010000212.1:0-4654 GCA_048882305.1 Candidatus Thorarchaeota archaeon | reverse complement strand
GGGACTCAGACCTATTTCTATGACGACCCTGAGGTCATGCAGATTTCTTTCCATGAAGATCCTGAGTGGATTTACCCCCATGATGGTTTTATTGAAGATATTGGCCAAGATTCAGGACGCGGGTACAATATCAATATGTATTTTCCAATGGATTCTTGCGATGGAGTATACAAATACGCTTTCGATGAAATTGTTCCTCCACTTATGGAGTTCTATGAACCTGAGTTTATAATATTCCTACCTGGATTTGACGCTCACTATCGTGATCGCCTTTCACATCTTAATCTTACAACTGATATTATCCGATATATTACCAGTTTCTTCCATGATTCAGCACACAAGTACAGTGAAGGTCGTTTTGGAGTTCTTGCAGGAGGTGGATATACAAATGACTCATTCAAATGGGGAATTGGAGTTGTAATGTCTGTTCTTTCTGGTTTCCCTTATCAACCTCCAACGCAAAAACCTCCATACGAAGATGACGAAGAAACTTGGAATATAGTACGAGCCAATGTCGAGAGAGTGAAGAGTCTGGTGTTTCCGGAGCTAGGGATTTAGGTTTATCCTGGTTTCCAAAAATGCAAAAGATACTCGAATGTCGTTGTAAGGGTGATATAGTTCGACGGCCATCCAAAAATCCCCGCTTTGTTCACAATGTTTCGTCTATCCCAAATTATTGTATTTCGAAGTTCATACCCTTCCTTCTGAAGCGCTTCCACCACTTTGATGTGGATTGGAACACGCTTTCCTTTCCACCAATAATCTGTGATATTGATAACACAGTGACCTCTGGGCTTCAGGAGTGGTAAAATTCCACTGAAGATTGCTCCCAAAGTCTCGGCATATTCCTTAATGTCCATCGTACCAAGATCTCTTGAGTCATTGGAATATTGCTGAACCTTCAGATAGTGCTCATCCTCCCTTAGGTCTCCTCGTTTGCTTTTGTTCTTTCGTTTTCTATTCAGAAGATTTGCATAAGGCGGTGATGTAATGCACAAACTTACTGTTTCTTCATCAAGATATTCAGGTATCTTCTTTGCATCACCTTGAATTGCTAGCTGATTAGCTCCATCTTCACTGCTTGACAATCTTTCATTTGCGATTTCGATATACTCATTTTTTAAATCGAAACCGACTGCATTTCGACCCAAATCCTGCGCAGCCACTAATGTTGAACCACTTCCTACGAATGGATCTAGTACAAGTTCTCCCTTATGTGTAAAGAGACCAATGCACTTGGTGGGTAGTGCAATTGGAAAAACAGCTGGATGCACATTTTTGTCTCGTATATCCCTTTTTTCGTAATAGAACTCCCAAACCGCAATCTGAGATTGCATCCATTCCTTCGCCGTAAGGCAATTGATATGATTAGTTGGGCAATCACATGTCTTTGTGTATCCGATCTTTAGCGGCTTTGATATTTCCTGCAAAAGCATCACGAGATTCAAGCTCATCATCCATATGGCACTTACTGTTAATCAAATCTCTAAGGGAGCGATACTGAATCAAGGAAGATTGACTGGAAATCAGGATGTGCGGCTAACTCGACATAGCTGATTTGTGAAACAAACTCATGAGCAACATCTCTTGCTTTTGACGAAAGAAGTAGAACCTTTGCTCCCTCGCCAGCTGCATTTCCAACTTGAATTACTTGTTCCCTCTTGATTGGTGGAAGTAATCCAATTCTAAGAGCACTTTCAGGCCTAATGTAACTCCCAAAAGCACCTGCTAGCATGACCGACTCAACCTCATCCATACCGATATTAGCATCTTGTAAGAGGATCTTAACGCCCGCACTTATGGCTGCTTTCGCTAGTTGAACCTGTCGTACATCTTTCTGAGTGAATGAAATTCTTCTTGAGTCTATATTTTCATTGACCAACGGATAACTACGTCCGAAAGACTCGTCTTCAAAGACTAAAGGGGAATTTGCTTGCATTCTCCCAGTACTATCAAGAATGTTGGCATTTCTTAACTCTGCAACGCAATCTACAATTGCCGAACCACAGATACCACGTGGTGTCACATTTCCTATGACTGATATTTCAGGTAGTACATTCAACTCCTTAATTTTGACATATTCTATTGCACCTTCCTGACCTCTCATTCCATATCGAATTGTTGCACCTTCAAAAGCTGGCCCCGCTGCTGCTGAGCAACATGATAGCTCTCCTCGATTTGATAGTACAATTTCACCATTAGTTCCAACATCAATTCCTACAACAATCTTGTCTGACAAATCTAATCTCTGAGAAAGAATAAACCCAACAGTATCACCACCTACAAAACCAGCTATATTGGGGGGTAAATAGATCTCAACATCTGGAACTTCAGTCAGATTTAGTTTTGACCCGGAGGTTATTACAGCGTCCTGAATCGATGGTGTGTATGGTGCGACACCCAACTTTTCTACATTTGCACCAAGTACAAGATGATGCATTGCAGTGTTGCCCACAATCACCATCTTTGAAATGTCGCTAATTTCAATCTCTGAAGCTTTCGTGAGGGAATTAATGATTGCACTAATCTCCGAGTTAACTTTCGTTTTTAATTCGTTTAGACCATTTTGTTCTCTTACTGCGTAGGTTATTCTAGAAATTACATCTTCACCATAGATGACTTGTGGATTAAGAGTAGAGGCTTGGTTTAATTGAACACCTGTGTCCAATGAAAGGAGATATGCTACAACTGTAGTCGTTCCTAAATCAATGGCGATTCCATATTTTCCATCGAATCCAGGATCTGGTGTCCAATCCGAAGCTAATGTTATCCCTTCGGTAAGGATTTTTGCTTGTCCACTCTTAGTATAGATGACCGCTCGTAAGTTTGAATTAATTTTATGTTGACATGCAAGACGTACACCTTGCACGATCTCGTCTGAGCTAAGATGCTCTCGTTCAACTGAGGTGGGTTCAAATGCTGGACTCAGAACAAGTGCACATTTTCCACAAGTCCCAGCTCCTCCACATTGCGAAGGTAAGTGAAGTCCAACCATCCGTATTGCTTCTAGAAGTGTACATTCTTCATCTACCGAAATTCGAAGTCCCGAAGGCTCAAACATGACAATGTGTTTGCTCAAACTACTCAAACCTACTTGCAGTTGAGTAGAATGTGGTTCTTTATTCTTACCTTTTTTCAAAGGAGTTATCATCTAGAAGATGAAACCCTAGAAAGGCATAAAATGCCAAACCGTAGAGTTATCTCCGAGCACGCAACTAATAATAAAACCCGATACAATGTGCAATTCAAAGAAAAATTGAATCCTGGAGTATGAGAAGTGATGTCCAAGAAAGGAGGTAAGCGAGCTCAAAAGAATAGCCTTCCCCCGCCCACTCCAGATATCCCAACTTTCAATGATGATATATTACGTTCGATTCTTGATGACTCACACGAAGGAATTGCCATACTTGATGATAATTATACATTGGAATATGTGAATAAACGAACTTGTGAAATCTTTGGAGGCACATATAGCGACCTTCTCGGTCATGACTTTCGAAATTTCCTCCGAGAAGACATGACAAAAATGGTAGCTGATATTTATGAGCGTAGAAAATTGGGTGAAGATGTTCCAGATGTTTATCCAATTCATATAATCCGAAATGATGGTAGCGAGCTAATCGTTGAAGTACGAGTCACTATGGTCCTAATGCCTGATGGTAAACCAAAGATTATTGCACATGTACTAGATATAACCCAAATTGAAGCTGACTTGCATGCTCTTGAGGATTCCAAGACAAGATACAGAATGCTTGTTGAGAACATGAATGAGGGTCTTGCCATTGATGACGAGAATGGCAATTTGACATATGTTAACAGAGCATTTTGTAAAATGCTTGGATATGAGCCTGACGAAATAGTTGGTAAAACTTGGACAAACTTTACAGATGAGATGGATGAAGTTGGATTCAAGGCAAAGATGGATGAACGGAGAAAAGGTGTATCTGCTAGTTATGAACTTACATGGGTCAGTAAAACTGGTGAGAAGATACCTAGTATCATCTCTGCAACACCATTTCATGATCACGATGACAAATTTGTAGGAACTTATGCTGTTATCACCGAAATTTCAAAACAGAAAGAAGCAGAGGAGTCAGTCCAATTCTATCTAGATCTTCTGAGTCATGACATTACTAATCAACTTCAGGTTATTATGACAAGTACGGGACTTCTAGAAGAAGAGGTCCCTCCCAGCTATATTCATGATGCGAGGAAGGATATTCTAGATGCAGTTGAACGATGTAATAGACTCATTACCAAAGTGAAACGTGCTGCTCAAATCAGGTATATCCCACTCTCTAAGATTGATGCAGTACCTGTTCTGCGAGAGAAAATTAAGGTTTTAGAACGTGTTTATGGCGCTGAAGTTCACGTTAAGGGTTTAAGAAAGAGTTTCCCTGTCAAGGCTGATGTTTTACTTGGAGAAATGATTTGGAATCTCTTAGAAAATGCTGCTCGCCACAATCCCAAAGACCAGAAACAAGTTTGGATAACATGTGAAGAAAAAGGAGCTGCTTGCTCTCTAATAATTTCTGATGACGGTCCTGGTCTTAGTGATATGAGAAAGAAGACTTTGTTCACCGAACGAAAACATGGTGCTGGAGTAGGACTCAAACTTGTTTCTCAAATGATTCGAAAATATGGCGGCACGATT
>JBHLRT010000211.1:0-4667 GCA_048882305.1 Candidatus Thorarchaeota archaeon | reverse complement strand
AAGTTTCCCCAAGTATTCATATTGCGGTTTGATTAGGAAAAAATCACATTTCGGAGCTGTCTTTGATGAGTCGTGTAGGCGTCGAAGCCCTCCTTACTTCTGGTAGAACCCTTAAACAAGGTCGTGCTATGGAGTTGGGGAAACTTGGTCCAGAATATCTAAAAGAAGTAGGCATCTGTGAAATGGACAAAGTTACCCTCGAGGCTTTAGGATTAGATGAAGGCGATGCTGTTCGCGTTGA
The DNA here is from genome assembly GCA_048882305.1 of Candidatus Thorarchaeota archaeon. Taxonomy (GTDB): domain Archaea; phylum Asgardarchaeota; class Thorarchaeia; order Thorarchaeales; family Thorarchaeaceae; genus SMTZ1-45. The sequence goes on along the minus strand of JBHLRT010000211.1, from coordinate 4,426 downwards.
AACTATACATGGCAGCGTTGTTGTGTCAAGTAAACTTGATCGCAGAGCGGAACCCGGTGTTGTTTTCATACCGTGTGGTCCTTATGCTAATGCTGTGATTGGTTCTGATACAGAGGGTACAGGTATGCCCGATTTCAAGGGAGTGACTGCGAAGCTTTTTGCAGCAAAAGGAGAGAGTATTCCTGATGTTGAGGAACTTTTGAAGCAAATGCTGGAGGGAGTATGATGACTGAATCTTCTGGATTAAAGGAACATATAGTATGTCCCTTCTGTGGATGTCTTTGTGACGATATCGCCATTGGTGTTGAAGGGAACAAAATCACTGACAACAAGAATGGCTGTGCAATAAGTAAAGCTAAATTTCTCAATCATTATGATGACCGTCTAGAGATGACAGGAGCTCTCCAAGACCTAGTCAAGAAAGCGGCAGAAATAATTGTCAAGTCTAAACGGTTACTTGTGTATGGACTCAGCTCAACAGAAAACGACGCGCACAGAGAAGCATACAAGATTGCTGAAGAAGTGGGTGGAGTAGTTGACAACACTTCATCTGTTTGTCATGGTCCTACAATCTTGGGAGCTCAAGAATCAGGAGAAGCTATTGCAGCATTAGCTGAAACACGCCACCGTGCTGATCTCATAATCTATTGGGGTTCTAACCCCCAGTTTGCCCATCCTCGCCACATGAGTCGGTATACAAGAGCAGATGGAATGTACATCAAAGATGGTAAGAAAGACAGACAGATTTGGGTGGTTGATATTCGGAAGACCATCAGTGCTACTGTGGCAGACAAATTCATCAAAATCGCTCCCGGTTCTGATTTAGAGGTAATTTCAGCCATTCGTGCAATTGCACGTGGGAAGATTCTTGATGTAGATGAGGTTGGTGGTTTACCTGTCGAAGAGATAATCAAACTCGTAGAGGAGATGAAAGGCGCAAAATATGGTGTTCTCTTCTTTGGCTTGGGTCTTACACAGTCTAAAGGCCGTCATAGAAATATCGATGCAGCAATCCGATTGATTCAGGACATGAATCGCTATACTAAGTGGGGTATGCTGCCGATGAGAGGGCATTACAATGTAGCTGGAGCAAACAAGACATCAACATGGCAGACAGGCTATCCATATGCTGTTGATTATGCTCGAGGGTATCCACGATATCAACCTGGTGAATACACTGCTGTAGACATGTTAGTTAGAGGAGAAGCTGATGCGGTTCTCAACATCGCGGCTGACCCTGCAGCACACTTCCCCAAGGAGGCATTGCAACAAATGGCAAAGATTCCTGTCATCAATATCGATCCGAAACGAAATATGACTTCTCTAATGGCCAAGGTCAATATTCAAACTGCTATTGCTGGGATTGAATGTGATGGTGCCGCAACGAGAATGGATGGTTTGCCATTATATCTCAAGAAAGTGGTTGATCCACCAGAAGGTATCCTTCCTGATAGAGACGTCTTGCGAATGATATACGATGAAGTCAGGAGGTTGAAAAAATGAGTAAGCAGACAATTCTCACAAATGGTCGTGTTTATGATCCAATGAATGGCATAGATGCTGAAATCAAGGATATTTGTATTTCAGATGGTAAGATTGTCGACAAAGTTGATGCGTCTGCGAAGAAGATAGACCTCAAGGGTCGTCTTGTTATGGCTGGTGGGGTTGATATGCACTCTCACATTGTTGGGAGTAAGGTCGGTTGTGGACGCGCAGTCTGTCCTGAGGACCATCGAAAAGATCCTGTGCCCAAGACTAAGAATACTCGCAGTGGCGTTGGTTACACTATGCCCAATTCGTATGTCATTGGTTATCGATATTCTGCCATGGGATACACTACAGTCATTGAACCAGCTCTCCCAGCTCTAAAGGCACTTGGATCTTGGGAGGAAATGGAAGATTTGCCAAATCTTGATTCAGGACTACTTCCTTTGTTCTGCAACAGCATGATTACATTCCACTATGTGAGAGAGAAGGACATCAGTGGACTTGCTGCTTACCTTGCGTGGGTAAATCAGAAGGTAGGAGGTCTAGGTTGCAAAGTTGTGAATCCCGGTGGTACATATGCATGGGCTCATGGGGTAGATCTCCGAAACCCCGAAGGGGAGATTCCGGGCTGGGATATTTCACCAAAGGATGTGATGCACGGATTATGTGAAGCTGTAGAATTACTAGGCCTTCCTCACGTGATGCACTATCATCCTAACAATCTGGGACGTGTTGGAAACATAGCGACCACTATACAGCAGCTTGATTCGATCCGCGACATCAAGGGGTATCGTGGGAGAAAGCAAATCTGTCATCTCACCCATATGTCCTTTGAAACATTGGGAAGTGTTGAAGAAAACACCAGTGAGTGGAAAGATATCCAGTCTGGTGGTCTTGAGTTTGCTAAGTACTTCAACAAGAACAAGCATTTCACTGCAGACATGGGACAGATCACTTTTGGCCCTGCCACAACAATGACTGGTGATGGACCATTCGAGTTCTATCTTTATCAGCTGACGGGTGGAAAGTGGGTGAATATTGCAGTGGATGTAGAACTACCTGGCGGTGCTGGAATAGTTCCATATACATACTCGCCAAAAGCTCCAGGAAACTCTGTACAATGGGCTATTCCACTGGAGTTTGCGCTTAGCGTCGACGATGTCTGGCGTTGCATAATGAGTACTGACCATCCCAATGCAGGACCATTCACAAAGTATCCTCTTGTGATTTCATGGTTGATGAGTAAAAAACAGCGTGACCTTTGGATGGAAGATATGCACAAATTTGCTCACGAAAGATCAACTCTATCTAGTATTGATCGAGAATGGAGCCTCTATGAGATTGCTATTAGTACCAGAGCAGCTCCTGCAAAAATCCTTGGTATTGAAAAGACCAAAGGACATCTTGGCGTAGGTGCTGATGCGGATGTATCAGTATATGATGTCGACACTACAAAAATAGACCTTGCCAAGGACCCAGAACGAATTATCAAGACTTTCTCAAACTCGTATCTAACATTCTTACGTGGTCAACAGGTGTCGAAGAAAGGTGTAGTAAAAGGCACTGAGAACAGAAAAGTCTGGACAATTCATCCGGAATTGAACGAAGACCTATGGAGTCGAATTAACAAGGAACTAGAAGTAATGATGAATGACTGGTATTCACACTCATTCCATAACTATCCCGTTCCTGATAGATATCGTGTCCATCTGGAACAGAAAGTTCCAGTAGACTCAACGTCCGTGCCGGCTTGATAGCTGGTGTCAAAATGCCTCCAAAAAGTCATGAGGACTTAGAGGCAGGATATGAAGGAGTCGGAGAGTTCTACGATCTCTTTGCGGATGATGGTGACATACCATTCTACATTGAGTATGCACGTAAAGCGGGTTCTCCAATTCTCGATTTAGCCGCAGGAACAGGACGGATCACATTTAGGCTTGCTCAAGAGGGATTCGATGTTGTAGCTCTCGAAAAATCACCATCTATGATGGCTGAAGCAAGGAAAAAACTTGAAGTTTTACCAAAGAATGTATCTTCCAGAGTTAAACTTGTGATAGGTTCGATGAAGCAATTCTCATTAAATCAGAAATTTGCTCTAGTCATCGTTCCCAATTCATTTGGGCATCTTCTTACTACTGGAGACCAAATATCTACTATCGAATCAATCAAAGAACATCTCCAAGATCAAGGTGTCTTTATTCTTGATCTTTATCCCGGTGAACACCAATATGAACATGCAACATTTGAGGATGCTTCTGTTGAGCTTCCTAGTGGCCAAACTGTAATCCGTTCTGGTGTGATAAAATCCGATTTTCGCAGGAAGTTAATGCGTGTTGAACTTCGGTATACGGTACTTAACGCGGATGGTTTTACAACCAATGAGGTTAATGTGACTTCAGGCGCAGCGCTTCTCTTCAGTGAAGATGTTGATAATCTCCTCATGAAAACTGGTATGCATGTAGTGAATGAATTCGGTGACTTTGACAAGAACCCATTCACTCCTGACTCGGGTCGGAGGATTCTCATTCTAACAAAATGAACCTGAGAGAAACTGAAGTAACCCCTCTCCCTCTCTATCTGACATTTCAAATGTGAAAGGACCAATAATTCTGAAACGTCGTTTCTATCCTCTAGCAACTTGTTCTGGAGCAGGCAATTGGCCAACCTTCTTAGGTTCTTCTCTAAAGGTCACACCATCTTCTGCTTCTAGACGATCTGTGTAGAGTACCTCTCCTTCAACAATAGCATCTCGCTCTATGTAGATGGTTTTTCCATAGATACTGCCCACACGTGCTCTTTCTTCAATTCTGATATCATTTCCATAGAGTGATTCCGTTCTAGCACGTTCACGGATGAGTATCTCATTAGACTCAACAAAGCCTCTCACCTCTGACCTTTTGCCTATTCGAAAACCATCAGTGGCCTTGATGTACTCCGC
>JBHLRT010000210.1:0-4682 GCA_048882305.1 Candidatus Thorarchaeota archaeon | reverse complement strand
CTGATTCATTATAACTGAATAGAGTGCGGGAAGTGCGGCTGTAGTTTGAGTACGTTCATTGAACTCCTTTTCAGCGAGGTCTCTCGCTTCGCTAAGTGCTTCTTTGGTCAATTCACCTTGCCCGACACCCGGACAGTCCTTACTGCTAAGTACGAATTTCTCTCCATTATAGGCAAGCGGAAATGTTTGGCATGATATTGGTCTGCCATATCTTATCTCGCAACCATTTGCTCCTTCATTGTAGAAGATGCATGCAGTTGCTTCCGGATCACTTTCAAGAGGTTTCCTGAGGGTTTCAAAGTAGAATGTATCTTGGTCAGAAACTGGCATATGCAGTGTAATACCCGGTAGAATGTTCATAATGTACCCCTGCGTCATCCATCGGGCGATGTCTCCAATTGTGACCAACACTTGTGGTCTAATATGACAAGCTTTAGTATCACACTTATGCTCCAAACACTTGAATGTGTACTTTGATTTCTCAGTCATTTTCATCACTTCACGGCGTGGTTAAGCCGTTCGTTTGCGAATTCTCTTTAATATTTCCGAAACGGAATTTTCCCAGTCCGATAGGTTTTTGTTGGCTCGCCATCGGACGTAGTCCAACCTAGAGTGGAATTTTCTTAGCACTCGGAGTATAGAAAATGACTGAGTGGTACAGTAACGACATCGAATATGTAATTCGACGCCTTGAATCAACACCTGATGGTCTCACAACACCAGAGGCTGATTCTCGTTTTACAAAATATGGGCCTAATGAGCTTCTTGAAACCGGTGGTATTAGTCCAATACGAATGTTTCTTCAACAATTCATGGACCCGATGGTTGTTATACTACTCATAGCTATTGTAATTTCACTACTCACCTCAGTCTTATCATCTGGAGCTGGTGAACATGAAAGTGGTGTCATTGATGCTATTGTCATATCTGCAATCGTGATATTCAACGCCATCTTCGGATTTGTTCAAGAATACAGATCTGAAAAAGCCCTTGAAGCTTTGAAGGAAATGGCTGCTCCGAAGGCACGCGTTATGAGAGATGGTCTATGGACGGTTATCGACTCACGTGAAGTAGTTCCCGGCGATTTGATTGGTTTTGAGGCTGGCGACCGAATATCAGCTGACAGTAGAGTTATTTATGCTGTGGGTTTGTCAGCCGATGAATCTCCGCTAACAGGAGAGTCCGTTGCAGTTCGAAAGTTGACTGAAGCAATCTATCTTACCAGCCCTGTTGTTGGTGATATGAAAAATATGGTGTTCCAAGGGACCACTATCACTGCAGGAAAAGGTCACGGAATTGTTACTGCGACAGGTATGCAGACTCAGTTTGGTAAGATTGCTGAGCTTGTTCAGGAGAGTGAGAAAAACATGACTCCTCTCCAGCTAGACCTGGAAGACCTTGGAAGGAAATTAGGTGCATTGATAATAATCCTCTGTATCCTTGTTTTTGGTGCAGAGGTCTGGAAACATGTTACTGCTGATATAATGCAGGCATTACTCGCAGCTATTGCTCTCGCAGTATCAGCAATTCCTGAGGGATTACCTGCAGTAGTTACAATCACGCTTGCCATTGGTGTGCAGCGTATGGTAGCACGAAATGCAATAGTAAGGAGATTACCCTCAGTTGAAACTCTCGGTTCAACCACAATAATTGCCTCCGACAAGACTGGTACAATCACAAAGAACGAGATGACTGTTACAACTTTGTTTGTCAATGGAATGACAATTTCTGTCAGTGGAGTTGGGTATAACAAGAAGGGCAAATTCAGACGAGTGAGTGAAGACTATGGTGTGATGGGTGATCCGCATATTGTCAAGCTGCTAGAGATAGGACAGCTCTGTACTAACTCAGTTCTCCAACCTGACCCATCTGGTAAGGCTGATTGGAGCGTAGTTGGTGATCCTACTGAAGGCGCATTGCTTGTCCTTGCTGAGAAGGCTGGTATTTCTCATGAAGATACACTCTCTCGTAACAAAGAGATCACAGAACTCTCATTTGATTCCGCTCGGAAACGCATGACCTCCATAGTTCGCGATGAAGATGGCAATCTTGTTGCAAATGCAAAAGGAGCTCCAGAAGTCCTTCTACCATTGTGTACTCATATTTATGAAAATGACCATATTCGAGAATTAACTCAGCAAGAGAGAGAGAACATTATTCAGATTAATGCGGGTTTTGCTGAAAGTGCTCTAAGAGTCCTCGCTTTTGCTTATCGTCCTATAGACCACGAAGTTCCGAATTGGGAACCTGAGGATATAGAACGGAACTTCATCTTTGTTGGACTCATTGGCATGATTGATCCACCTCGTGATGAGGTTCGCAATGCAATGCAGATTTGTAAGATGGCTGGAATTCGCCCCATTATGATTACCGGCGACCACCAACTGACAGCACGAGCAATTGCTAGAGACGTGGGATTGATTGAAGCAGAGGATGAGGTCCTGAGTGGTGCAGACCTTGACCAAATGGGACCAGAGGACTACAAAGCAGCCGTTGAGCGTTGCAATGTCTTTGCTCGAGTCGCTCCGGAACACAAACTACGGATTGTTAGTGAGCTCAAAGACTGTGCCCAAGTTGTCGCTATGACTGGAGACGGAGTGAATGATGCTCCAGCAATCAAATCCGCTGATGTTGGTATTGCAATGGGTATCCGTGGTGCTGATGTTACGAAGGAAGCATCCGATGTCATCCTCACAGACGATAATTTCGCGACTATTGTTTCAGCTGTTGAGAAAGGTCGTGAAATCTATTCCAACATACGAAAGTTTGTTCGATTTCTCTTGGCAGCAAACTTTGACGAAGTTTTTCTCATATTTACAGTTGTCATGCTTGGTTTGCCCTTGCCAATTACAGCGATTCAGATTCTTTGGTTGAATCTTGCAACAGACGGATTCCCTGCGCTAGCTCTAGGTGTCGATCCACCAGAATCTGGTGTTATGGATCGGCCACCACGTAAACCAGGTGCTAAGATGATGGACCGAGGTATGATAGCCTTCATTATTACCGCTGGCTTTGTTGCTTTCATCGCTTCGTTAATCATGTTCTTCTGGTCTCTATGGGCATATGGTGGTTGGATACCAGGTATTACAGGTCGGATGCTTTCACCCATTGAATGGCGTGAAGCTGTATCTCCTGTTACAGGTATTGCATGGAACTATGTATTGTCGCATGGTAGGACTGCTGTGTTTGCAAGTGTTGTATGCTTCGAACTCTTGTTCGTTTGGAATTGTCGTGATGAATACCATCCGATTTGGAGAACAGAGATTCGTGGATCGAAGTTCTTGATGGGCGCAGTATTACTCTCATTAGTGCTTACTTTACTCACTATATACTTCCCACCCCTGGCAGCTATATTTCAGACAAAGCCTTTGAATCCCATAGATTGGGTTGTGGTTCTGTTGACCTGCATACCCGCCCTCCTCATACCTCCCCACTTGATCTTCAGACACACTCACATGCAGAATGTCCAAGGAACCGATTAGGTTGGAAGGCGTGTATCCAGCCAGCTGTAAAGGTCTCCCAGAACCTTTTCTTTCTCTGGTTCTTCTTGGAGTCGGTGATAGAGTCCTTCGTACAGTAACCATGTCTTATCAGATGAGCTCAGATTGTCAAAGAACTCTTTGTTTCTCTCTGGAAAAACTAGTTTATCATCACCAGCTTGTTGAAGTATGACCGGCATTATGATTCGCGAAGCAGATTGAAACGCATCTTTTGTTGCCTTAATGAATTCCATCCCAAAACGCGGTGTAATCATACTGAATCTTAAGGGGTCATTTTCTAGTCTTTTCACATTCTCTAAGTCCCTTGTAGCCTCTGAATATGATACCCCACTCTCGATGTACCTTTTCACATTCAAGGCTGATAGAATACTTCCAGCAAATTGTTTTGCAGCTCCCATTTCCGTCTTATGACTCACTGCTGGGGACTGTAGAAGGAGCCCATCTACCGTTCTCGGATATTTGAGAACATAACGAATCGCATTCAACCCTCCCATTGAAGTCCCAAACAGGTAGGTAATCTTGTTGAGATACGTATCTTTCACTTGCATGACTAAATTCTGAATGTCCTCAACATACTCTTCAAAACTCATAATATGCCCCTTAGTACCGGAGTAGTGTCCAAATCCTCTTTGATCGGGAGCAAAGACAGCAATTCCTTTGTCTGCAAGAAATTCTCCAATATTCTTCATCTCACCTGCATGTCCTCCAACGCCATGAAGCGCAATGACCAAGGCTCTTGGTTTGTCATCATCAGGACGCCAGAGTGCCATGAACATTCGAGTTCCATCAAAACCGATATACTTGCTCTCCTTGTAGATCAAAAGGAACACCACACACGGTTGTAGTAAGTTGTCGCTATTTATCTTGTCCATACAAAAGAAGAAATCGACTGGTCCTTCTCGGACCAGTCTCAAAGTAATAATCAGAATCTGTTTGGCTTAGGTTCATCGCCTGAATAATCATAGAATCCCATACCCGCCTTGCGTCCAACCCAACCTGCTCTTACCATCTTTCTCAGAAGGGCTGGTGCTCGATACTTGCTGTCTTTAAACTCATCTACAAAATAGTCACTGATGTATAACATCGTGTCAAGGCCGACAAAGTCTGCCAGTGTCAATGGCCCCATTGGCCAATTGAGACCTAGTTTAATAGCCAAGTCCATATCTTCTACAGTTGCAATCC
>JBHLRT010000209.1:0-4685 GCA_048882305.1 Candidatus Thorarchaeota archaeon | reverse complement strand
GCCGCGACCAGGATCGCGCGGCGGGCGGTGGCGAGCATCGCGCGGGTGAGCGTGACGCGCTGAGATGGCTGTTTGGCAATGTCCGTTCTATGTCAAAAGGAAAACTTGTTGAGATTTCTGATGAGCTTGGCAGGACCACATTCTTTGACTTTGTGCCTGTTTCAGCTAGTGACAAAATCGTATTCGATGTCTTTACAGTAGCTGGGCAGAGACGACATGCTAGTCAAAGAATCAAAGTACTTCGAGACTGTGATGGCATCATCTTTATGGCTGACTCAACTCCCGAACAGATGAATGAGAATCTTGCATCAATACAGGAGCTGCGAATCGCTTTGGGAACTGACAGGATGGCAACACTCCCAATCATCGTCGCATTGAACAAGAGAGACCTTCCTAATGCATTGCCTATTGATTATATGGTGCAGATGTTAGATCTTGAAGGCTATCGTGTTTTTGATACAATCGCAACTGAGGGTACTAATCTTCTGAGGATGTTTCAACGAGTCCTTAGAGATGCATTGATTTTCAAGGTAGGTATCTAGTCCTTTTCTATGGGGAGTTCTCCTCTTTCCAATTGAGTAATGAGTTCGATTAATTCTTCTTCAGCTTGATCCATGATTAGCATTCCTTTCTCTTCAGAGGCTTTTCTAGGATCACCATATATTCCAGAAGGAAGTAGTTGTTCTCTATAAGATCCTGAGATAATTGTGAATTTGGTCTCGATACGATGTGCCTCAGCAACGGACATGTCTACGAGGTCAGGGACAACAGCCATCACCTCAGATGTTTCATCCTCTGCTGCATGGCCACCCGGTGTTTCTTCTACCAGTTTTCGTGCGTCTTCAGCGAGATCTCTCCACCAGTTTACGATGATCACAACACGTTCACCCTTTCGGGTTGCATTCTTAGCAGCCTGTTTTAGAATGGGATCATTTCCACCATGACCATTTAATGCTACAATGTATCTAAAGCCATGTTCGAAAACTGATTTCATGACGGATATATAGAACTCCACTAGTATATTGGGTTTTATGGAGATGGTGCCTGAAAATGGCTCGAAGTTCCAACTTTCACCAAACGGTATCAATGGCAGAACTAGTGCCTTTGTTTTCTCCGCTACTTTCTTAGCTAGGTAGTTTGGTAGATAACTATCTGTCCCGAGAGGTAGGTGTTTGCCATGGGTCTCAAGTGCACCTGTGACCATCACGACAACTTCAGTTTCACTCGCTACCTTGCGGAAGTTTCCGAATGAGAGGTCAGACCAGAATGGCATTTTTTGACTCGTACAGCTGGAACCCCGCATGCTAATAAATCAGGTGACAACAATATTCCTCTTAACCGAAAAGATGAAAAATGTACCAAGCCTCATCCGGCCTGCGGTGCATTCCGCAATATAGCTCCGTGGTGTAGTGGTCCAGCATCGGTGGTTCTGGCCCACCGGACCTAGGTTCAAATCCTGGCGGAGCTACCAACTACTTCTCTGATAGTCTGACATGTTTCGTAATTCAAATACAAGCAGTATGGCAAAGAGTAGGTAGTAAAGGGTGTTGAATATAATATATGGTGACAACCATATGAAGACAGCACTCGGGTCGCCAAATCCTGGATGTGTTGGCATTATCAGTAATCGAATTAGGTATGGTACAATTGGCTTTGCACTCATTATTACTACAAAACTGAGAAGTAGCATTCGGTTTTCCACTTGTTTACGGAATGTGAGCATCATCAATCCGACAACACCTAGCACTGCGACATACAGCATCAGTCGGACTTCGTAGATTAAAATCACATATCCTGAGAGGTCAACAAGATTCTGTAGAAGAAAAATGAATATTGCTGGAAAAGCAAGATTGCTCTCAAACTTCTGAAAGAACCCAAGATATCCTATACCTGTCAGAATTAGGAGGAATATCAATATCGGATTGAGTATCAAAAAGAGCTCGTAGAAAAGCAGATCGAAAGCATATGCAATATAATACACTAGGAAAAATATCAATGAAGATATCGCACCAACGATTCCAATCTTCATGTAACTTGAGCTATACTTCTTATCATATGTTGAGGGTGAACTCTGAGCAGTTTTGTTTACATCAAACATCAGCAACTCCCCATAAAGCATCCTGCATAACCGTCTAATATTTCTGTTTGTGAAGATTTTCAATTTTGCTGGAGGGTTCGCCTTTGAATTTCGTGCTATTCAGAGCATTTTTCACCATAATTCGATAAATAGAGAATATTTGCAAAAATAAATCCAGTTGGGAGTTTTATGCACAACCTAAAGGTTTTTTAGAGAACTTACCTTCACTTCGGATGGAGAACGAATCCGTAAATTATGCTCATTTCGAGTTTCCTGTTTACGGTCTGCGTCCCTCCCGGCGGAGAAGACAGGTGCGGATTCTCTCCATTCTCTCTTTCTACTTCATACCTGTGAAAGCGATCTCTACAATTCCAGATGCGCCACAGTAACCACAATGATAGATATGGTCTTGTCCCACTGTGGTAAGATCGATGTTCCCATCGCAGTTTGGACACTCCACATGTTTCAGAATGGTTTTCAATACCTTGATATCGTCTACGTTTTCCGTTCGCCTAGATCCTCTAGGAATTCTATGTGCAGATTCTACACCCTGCTTGAATTCATTCAGGCTCAAAATTCCAACAGGAATCAAGAAAACACCAAATACTAACCCGATTTCTATACTATACATAAATCCTATCGCTATCAAACCTATTTGACAAATAAACAGAAGTGGCACGAATCCTGCTTCCGATACAGTAGCACTCTTACATGCTTTTGAACAATACATACCATGCTTACCATTAATCCAATGATTACTTTCTAAGGTGCCACACCACGTGCAACGTGCCAATTTCGAAGAGTCCACCGCAACAACAAGATGCTGTAATTGACTTTTCTCTCCCATCATTAGCTCCAAGATTGAATTGGTTTTGAGAAAGCATAAGCTTTGCGTATTCTCTCGAATTTTGGTTTCTATAGAACACATATACAATTCTCATCCTGATGACAATCTTCTTATCCAGACTACGTTACCGCAACTGATGGAAGTGTGACTTATGGACAAGGTAGAGCTTGGTTGGGATGAGTTCTGGGCTGAAATTTTCCGAGTTCGACATCGTCATGCAATTCAGGGAATCGAGCAATACGACAAACTCGTTGTGTCCTTTATTGTAGAGGTCTTGAATCTCAAGAAGGGTAATGAGGTTCTCGACATAGCATGCGGTGCTGGATGCCATTCACTTGAGCTTGCCAAGCAAGGATTCAAGGTCACTGCCTTTGACATTGCGTCATCATTGATCAAAGTGGCGCAACAAAGAGCAAAGGAGGAAAAAGTAGACGTCAACTTCTTCACAGGCGATATGCGTGATATGACCTTCAAATCACAATTCAATGCAGCAGTCATGTTGAGTCATAGCTTTGGTTTCTTTGACCACGAGATGAACAAGCACGTTTTGAAGGGGGCGTACGATGCTTTGCAAGATGCTGGGTACCTCCTACTTGATCTCATGAGTCCGTACAATCTGCCAAAGTTCCAGAAATCTTGGACTGAACTTCAAGGTGGGTTTTTACTGAACGAGCCTCATGTCTTTGATGCTCCTGCAGGTGTCCTTTCAGGCAGACCCGCTATGTTCATTGATACGGAGAACGATCGAATTGTGTTGATGGATCAAGATGCACTGTCAAACAACGATATCCGAATGTACACTGCGCTTGAGATTAGAGAGATGCTAGAAGAAATAGGATTTAGCAAAGTAGAGTTCTACGGTCAACACTATCTTCCGAGATTGCCATATGCTTCGAACTCAGAACGGATGGTAGTTATCGCGCACAGATAATTTCTGAAGGGGGTCTTATGGAAGATCAGCCAATCAAGGGGAAGAACTACACAGTTGGGGCTTTGATACTCCATACAGCAGTTCTCTTCTTTTTTGATAGTTTTTCTCTAGGCGGTTCAATCTTCTTTGTTTGGGGATTTCTTGCTATTGCTGTGACGGGAGCGCATTACCGAGATACTCTGAAGAGGGAGTACCTTCAGTTGTGGGGCATCGCCCATATAGCCATCTCAATTTACCTACTCATTGAAATCTTAAGTTTGAGTGGTTTAAGCCCCTTTTTCTATCAGGAATCTTTACTCATGCTGGTTGCTTTTATCACTCCACCAATCGCAATCATCATTTTCGCAACTACAGAAGGGACATGACGAAATACTTTTAATATTCAAGTCGCGAGGTCGCGCAAGCCACCGGTGAGGCCGCTGGTTACCCCGACGAGTTCTCTCGTGTGATAATGAACAGTTGGGGATATGCTATCATATGAAATCACGAGGGGACAAAATTCAAAGAAAGGAGACACCCTGATGGTTAAGATCAAAGAGCCCGATGCAATCAAGAGGCTCATCCTATCCAATGATTATGAGCACAAGAGAATCATTTCAATCAGTGCTCATATCGACCATGGTAAGACCACAACGACAGACTATCTGATGCGTCGTGCAGGTCTCATGAGCGATGCTGCTGCAGGACAAGCATTGATGACTGACAGTGATGAAGAAGAACAGGAACGAGGAATCACTATCTTCACTTCCGTCGTGCTACTGAACTTCGAATTTGAAGGAGAAGAGTATCTCGTCCAGCTGTCTGACACACCCGGACACTTGTCATTCACG
>JBHLRT010000208.1:0-4716 GCA_048882305.1 Candidatus Thorarchaeota archaeon | reverse complement strand
GTATCGTTCTACTCTACCCTACAAAATATGGTACCATGAACTCACGGAGGGCTCTGAGTTTGATACCGACTTTTTCAAAGTGATATCAGCTGAGGTCGAACATTTTTCTCTTGAATTTGATACAGGTGCTGGTGAACTTGAACCTGCTTTAGGATTTAGAGTTCAGGTTGGAGCTACCACCATAGCCTACTCTGGAGATACACGTCTTTGTTCAGGTGTTAAAGACTTGGTTCGTGATGCTGACCTTGCAATCATTGAGGCAACACTCAAAGAACCTACTGGGAATAAAGTGCATCTTTCGTTGAATGAAGCAAATAAGTTAGGAAAACTTGCCAAAGAATACATATTGATACATAAAATCCCTAGGATACCATCCTAATTTTTGTAGACATCAAGTAACTACTTCAACTTATTCGCATTAATAAATTGAATGTTACTTCTAGAAGAATGGAGTTATGAGAACAAAGAGAATGATGCCAAAGATTGCAGATATTGGTACTGTAATGACCCATGATATCAAAATGTCTTTGACCTGATTTGTCTTGACTGGAGCCTGAGCAACCCATCCAACTGCTATTAATGCAGCAACCAAAACATGAGTGCCACTAAGTGGAAATCCCATGTATGTTCCGACAAACATGACTAAGGCAACAGATATCGATGCCGCCAATGCGGAACTTGGAGTAAGTGAAACCACTTCCGTGGCAAGAACTCTGATTACTTTTCGCCCAACGACAATAAGACCCACAGCCATTCCCAATCCCCCCACAAATAATGGCACTACAATACCTGGTATAGCAAAAGGACCAAAATATATTGAGGTTGCGAAGTCTGGCAAAGAAACCAGAGGTGCAACTGCGTTTGCTACATCGTTACCTCCTCTACTTAGACTTGTTATAATTAGAAAGAGTGCTAAACCATATGATGCTATCTTTTCTTGTCTTTCAACTCCTGCAAGACCAGCCACTCTTGATTGAAGCTTTCTAACTATCCAAAACACGCCTGCAGCTATAAGGAATCCAATGATTGGAGATACAATCCACCCAGCAAAAATCTCTATTACCACTGACCATGAAACGACCTCAGCTCCCCAACCAGGTTCGCCAAGAAACGGAGCGATTACAGCCACTCCAATTACAGACCCAACTATACATTGCGTTGTACTAATTGGAAGTCCTTTAGTGATAGAAGCAATTAGCAACCAAATTGCCATAGATACAAGGACAGCAAAAACCATTGTTGGAGTCATTGTCTGTTGAGAAACTAGGTCCGAACCGACTTTTTCAGATACTCCTCCTCCTAGCGTCACAGCACCAGCTATGCTTAGCAATCCTCCCAGAACTACCGCAGTGTTCAGAGAGAAAATTCTAGCTCCTACTGCAGGACTCATTGCTTCATCATTGCCGCCTATTGCGAACGCAACAACAAATCCAAGGACAAGAACAGCTAGGAGTAATAGAGGTTCCACTGAACTAGATCCTCCTAATAGGAGTACTTGACAGCAAGTTCTCTTAGGAAGTCTCCTGTATCCTCCGATTGAACAGCTACTTTAACTATCCAATGTGACGCCTCGATGAAGAGATGGATTTCAAGCGCAGAATACTTTGATTTTGTGTAGAGTTCCTCGAGAATATTGAATTGAAGATCTCTAGCCGCTTCTCGCACCTTGTCTACTTCTCGAGTATACTCCACGCACTTTTCGAAGTCACTGTAGAGATATTTGACAGCATCCTGAAGAAGGTCTGTGCATTTCCAAACAAGTTTTGCCAAATCTTTAATCCCTTCCGGCGGTTTCATCTTCCGCCCGACCCACATCACACGAACAGCATGTTCCGAGGTGTCAATGACGGTATCCATCAATCTGATTAGTTTGTGACGTTCTTGAGTATGCTGAGGTAGGTATGCGTGCTTTGCCAAGACATTCTCAATCAATTCTTCTTTCTTTGCGTCCATTTTTCGTTCTAATTCGATGATTTCATCCTTGATTTCTTCTAGGACCTTGATGTTCCCATCCGCCCACTCTTTAGCACCAACACATAATTTAGCGCTTGATGATTGAAGACCTTTACTAATTTCGAGTAGCAACTCATCCGCCTTTTCTTGAAGCTTCTTATCACCAGATCCAAAGAATCTAGAAAACGTACCCATCTAGCTCGACTCCGTATGAAATCACCATTCAGTGTGATTTTGCAGATCTTGCTGACATTATCCATGTCCAAGTCCAAACTACACTCAATGAACGGCACCAAATAGACCTTACGTCTTTCACGACTCTATGAGGCTTCTTCAATTGTGGCTCTTATTCGAACTATTCCTGCTCCAATCTTCTTCTGTTTGCCAATCTTGAATTTTCCGAGAACTCCTGTTCGCTTGACATGGGGTCCTCCACACAACTCCTTGCTGAAATCGCCAACAGAATAGACTGAAACTGTTTCCCCATAGTTCTCTTTGAAGAATGCTAGTGCGCCGCTTTCAATTGCTTCATTATAAGGCAGGAACTCTTGAGTCACTTCAAGATCTTGACTAATTACATCATTCACTATCTTCTCAACCTCCTTAATCTCACCAGGGGTCAGTTTTCTTGAGAAGGTGAAATCAAATCTTAGACGCTCCTCGGTTATATTACTCCCATTTTGAGTCACTTCGTCACCAAGAACTCGTCTCAATGCTTCTTGAAGGAGATGCGTTGCTGTATGCAGTTTTACAATCTTTTCACTATGTTCAGCAAGACCGCCCTTGAACTTGCCCTGAGTTGCTGTTCTAGAGATTTCTCGGTGCTCTTCAAACTGCTTCGAGAATTCTTCCATGTCAATTTTGATACCCTTTTCTTCTGCTAAGTCTCGAGTCATCTCCAATGGCAAGCCGAAGCTTGTGAATAGTAAGAATGCATCCGCTCCAGTGACAGTGCCAGTGTCATTGTAAATCTTCTCGAACCTTCTGATTGCTTTACTAAGGGTCTTTCTGAACTTAGCTTCTTCTGCAGTTAGGTTGCTCATGATGAATTCCTTGTTTCTAACGACTTCTCTGTAGAGATCTTTGAACATGTCAATTACAATCTCTGCTAGAGAATTCATGAATCCTTTACCAATCCCAAGTCTATC
Source organism: Candidatus Thorarchaeota archaeon (assembly GCA_048882305.1). Lineage (GTDB taxonomy): Archaea > Asgardarchaeota > Thorarchaeia > Thorarchaeales > Thorarchaeaceae > SMTZ1-45. The sequence goes on along the minus strand of JBHLRT010000208.1, from coordinate 1,615 downwards.
TGCACTATGAATCGCCTTTCTGAGCAATCTTCGTACTATGTATCCCTGCTCAACATTTGAAGGCCCAATTTTCCTGTCATCAGCCATAATCATAACTGCCGCTCTAACATGATCAACGATTATCCGAATCAGATGTTGGTCATCAGCATTGAAATCTTCCTTTCCTGATAGCTTCTTGACATGGTCAATAAGAGGCATGAATAATTCGGTTTCGAAAACTGAACTTACACCTTCAAGCATTGCTACAGTTCTTTCAACTCCCATCCCAGTGTCTATGCTCTTCATAGGAAGAAGTTGATAAGTTCCATCATCCATCTTTCGATAACTCATGAACACATCATTCCAGACCTCCACAAAATGACCACAGTTGCACCCAGGTCTGCAGTCTGGACTGCATTTTGGAATTGCATCTACTTCGATGAACATCTCTGAGCAAGGACCGCATGGACCAGAATTTCCAGCAATCCACCAATTGTCATCTCTTCCCAAGAAGTATATTCTATCATCTGGGATTCCAACGCTACGCCAAGCATCTGCAGCTTCATCATCTCTTGGAGAATCATCATCTCCTGCAAAGACAGTGACTGATAGTTTGTCAGGATTGAAACCAAGGTACTTCTTTGAGGTAAGAAACTCGTAACTCCATGTGATTGCCTCTTTTTTCCAATAGTCTCCTAAACTCCAATTCCCTAGCATCTCGAAGAAAGTAAGGTGAGTGGTATCACCGACCTCCTCAATGTCAGTTGTACGAAAACATTTCTGAACATTGGTCAGTCGTTTTCCTTCAGGATGTGGTTGTCCCAATAGATATGGAACTAGAGGGTGCATTCCTGCGGAAGTAAACAGAACTGTAGGATCATCCTCTGGAAATAGTGATGCAGATGCTATTACTGAGTGTCCTTTGTCTTTGAAGTATTTCACGTATATTTCTCTCAGTTCTTTAGCTTGCATCATTATTCACCCTATTGAATCCACAAAAGGTTACGACAAGCCAAATCTTGATTGATTTTAATCATTTCGAAGAATACATGATTTGGATACATTAATTCGCTAAGATTAATCCCGAAGGTGTCATTCTGTATCTTCTTAGTTTAGAAGTCACCCATGGATATCTATCAATCCAATCCAAAAACCGGTCATTCGACACTATATCTGCGTTTAATTTTTTGGCCAATTGCATAATTCTGATGTCATCATTTGTTCCTCGAGGAGCTTCATCCACTTTCGAACTTAACAAGAATGCATTAAGTGCAATAGGATTGTCGATTTGATGGATTAATGCTGCTGATATTACGAAGACCGGATCATATCCTGCACTTGTCAGGCTATGAAATGCGAGAGACAAATTCTGTGCTTTTGGCTTCCCTTGAGGTGACAGACTATATGCAACATTATTCCCATCAACAACAATCACACGCTTCTTAGACCGTCTGATAGGTTTTTGAGAAGAATCTCGTTGCATTCTACATTTCTGAATGTGTTTATCTAGTACATCCCGGTTGAACAAGCGGTCACAATAGGGGCACCGGGATCTCTTTGGCATTACTTCTTCCTCTATAATCGTGTACAGGTTGCGTTTAACGTGGTCGTATAAAGATGAGGATACATCGATTAT
>JBHLRT010000207.1:0-4760 GCA_048882305.1 Candidatus Thorarchaeota archaeon | reverse complement strand
ATTTTAGAGGGTGTTCTGGTAACCGTAGCATTTCCCGCCCAGTAGCTACATATAATTGCCATTCCGCCTAAACCTATTGCTGCATTATAAGGCGGAAAGATACCAACGGCTCCAAAGGGATATCGGCTGAGAAATGTTTTCTCACCCTCTTTGGAACTTGGTATCTCTCGGGAAGTCAACCGAGAAGTAGCAAAGTCAATGTGCTCCTTGTACAATGTGTTGAAGACACCTTTTGTTTGCCATTCAAAGAGTTTGACAGGTGTACCTTCAGCTATCCCAATCTCTTTGAAATCATCAAAGTGCTTCCATAGAATCTCACCGACCTTAACAAGACTCTCTGCGCGTTCTTTCAATGTGAGCGCTTTACTATTCTCATGATACTCTTTATGCATGAGGTGTCTGATTGAATGAGCTTCATCGCATGCAACAGCTGTTTCTTTAACTCCACCGACTGCGTACTCAGCAAACATCATTTCTTGAATCTCATCATTAGTTGCATGTGGAAATCCATGAACCTTGATGAAGTCCTTAAGCAAACGAATCTCAGGAACTTTTTCAGGCAAAAGACCTGAGATATAGCGGGCAGCTAATTTGCTGAGTGAGCCCTGATCTTTGAGAGCCATCGCATAGAGTAGTCGCGGTTCACCAATTGCTATGTTCATGTTTGGGAAGTAACTTGTTTTCCCCTGAATCGGTTTTGATTTCTCACCTTTGATGAGATGACCAAAGAAACGCATTTGGGACTCTCTTCTCCTTCGATTCTATTAATCTGACAAGGATTGGTCGGCTATAAGAGGAGATTTAAGAGCTTCTAAACTGGGAGCGCTCGTTTAATCAAACAAGTCTGAATCAAGGTGCTGATATATGACTCAGATGAATGACGAAACTCTGCTGTACACAAAGGACGAACTCGAATTTCGTTCAAAAGTTCGTGAATGGGTTGAAAAAGAAATCAAACCACTTGTGGAAAATATCACTGCTCCGAATTTTGATTATCGCAGTTATTTCAAAAAGCTTGGTGAGTTTGGTCTTTCAGGTCTATTAATCCCTAAGAAATATGGAGGATCCGAGAAGCCATTCATGTACCAGCTGATTGCTGGGGAGGAAATATCGGCTGTCTGTCCCTCCGCAACAATGATGTTTGGAGCAAGCTGCACATTATCAGCAATTCCCATTCTACGCTATGGTACTGAAGGACAAAAAGAAAAGTATCTCGCCCCGCTTGCAAGAGGGGAGAAGATTGGTTCACTTGCTATTACTGAGCCAAAGGTAGGAAGCGACACAGCGGGAATGGTGACAACTGCGAAGTGGGATGAAGCTGAAGACTGTTGGATTCTTAATGGTGAGAAGAGGTACATAACAAACGGAAGCATTGCCGATCAGATTGTCATCTTTGCTATAACTGATCCAACTGTTGATAGTAAGAGTGGGATGTCCGCATTCATAATAGAAACCTCGTGGGATGGCTTCAATGTTGAAAAAGACTTTCATTTAATGGGTAGAGAAGGCGTCCATGTTACTCACTTCAGTCTCAATAATATGAAGGTGCCCAAAGAAAATCTACTTGGGAAACAGAATCAAGGCTTTCTAATACTGATGAACGAACTCGATTCGGAGCGAGTCGGAATTGCCGCTGAAGCTCTTGGATGCATGAGGACTCCTTTCAAAGTAGCAGTAGAATATTCGCAGGAACGTGAGCAATTTGGTCAGCCAATTTCTAGATATGAGGGTGTATCATTCAAGATTGCTGATATGGCGGTGAAAATGCGTGCTGCGCGACTTCTCTTAATTTCAGCAGCAAGGATGATTCAGAACGAAATTCCCTGTACAAAGGAGGCAACTATTGCTAAACTCTATGCAACTGAGGTTTCGTTAGACTGTTGTGATATGGCAATTCAAATCTGTGGCGGGGCTGGTTATGTCAAGGACTATTATCCTCTCGAGAGGTTCTATAGAGATGCACGGTTGGGGACAATTGGAGGTGGAACTTCAGAGATACTGCGGTTCTTAATCCAAAGGGAAGTTTACATTGAAAGTCAGCGTGAGTCGTCGTCGAAAGTTCCAACCGAACTGGAAAACTTAGATTTTGACCTCATGATGGCAAGTATTCCAAATGGATTTCGACCCGACCGCGCTGAAGGTGTATCTGCAATGATCCGTTTCGAATTTGATGACACCGATTCATGGTCAATGAAGATTCAGAATCAGGAATGTTCTATCGAAAAAGGTGATACTGACAACCCCAAAATGACCGTTAAAACGGATTCAGCCACTTGGAGTGATATTCTGCTTGGGAAACTTGATGCGATGCAGGCAATGATGGCTGAAAAGGTTGTCATCGACACTGATGACATGGATCTATTGATGAAGTTTGCAAGGATGTTCAAATTCACACCCGAGATACTCAAAGGCGCAACCAAAGATCCATCCAAATCAACGGAAATAGAGAAAACTTCTATTGATTCAAACTTTAAGCTTGGTAAGAGTTTAGATGAAATAGAAATTGGGGAAAAAGCTGAATCGACTATGATCGTAACGGATGAACATATAGACTTGTACGCACAGATGTCTGGAGATTATAATGCCCTTCACATGGATGATGAATACGCAGCTACGACGATGTTCGGAAAACGTATCGCTCATGGTCCAATTGGAGGCGCATTAGTTGCCCGTGTTATTGGTACACAACTTCCTGGATTAGGGACACTTGCATTCAATATGAAGGTGAATTTCAAAGCTCCAGTTTATCCTGGTGATGAAATCAGAGCTGTTGTCGAAGTGACAGAAAAAGTCCCTGAGAATAATTTGTGTCGGCTTAGTTTCGATGTGTTCAATCAAGATGGTGTCATCGTAATGGATGGCTATGCTAATGTAATGCCTCCAATAAAAGAGTGAACAACAAGATTGAACAGGTGTTACATTCAGAACTATTTGATATGAGTCAGGAGATTGCGTCCCGAGAGGATGCTGTTAAAGCATTAGTGCAATATGAAGAAGCAACAACTTCAATGAAGACATTGCTACGCGAGCTACAGACTACATCTCCTGATTCGTATGAAGCACAGGCATTAGCTCAAATACTAGCACTTTCTGTAATTAGATATAGAAATACAATCGATTTCATACTCACAAGAGCATTCCCAAAGAAGTCGTTTCAAGATATTAGTTCGAGAAGTCGAAATATCCTAAGACTTGCTCTATTTGACTTCAAATGGCTTCACACTGGAATCAGTGAAATTCTGTCGTACTTTCCTGAAATTGAACTGAAATATTATGAAGAGTTCAACAATGCTATCCGGTTCAATCTAGATGAATCAATCAAGGATCTGCCTGATGTCAATCGTATGAGTCTGAAATATTCTCATCCTACATTCTTAGTTGAAACGCTTCTCGATAATCTAGAACGTGATGATACAATACAGCTATTGAATACAAACAATCAAAGCCGTACGTACTATATTCGCCCCAACAGACTCTATGATGACTTCGAGCTATTTCTGGAATCACTAGAAAATGTCGAGTTTCAAAGAGATTCTGAGGTTCCTGAAATATACAAGGTTGTTCATGGAATCGATAACATAGTTTCTTCGAACTCGTTCAAAGAGGGACGAATACTGATCCAGGACAAAGCCAGTGTGATGGCAGTCAACGCTCTCGATCCTACGCCCGGTGAGAAAATCTGGGATGCATGCGCAGCTCCTGGAATGAAGACACAATTGATAGCTGAACGGATGAACGGATTAGGAGAAATCATTGCTACTGATATCTACGAAGAGCGGATTCTGATTTCAGAGAAGTTGTCTAAAAAACTCAATGCTACACAAATTAAGTGGAAAAGAGCAGATGCTACAAAACCTATTGTTCTGGATGCTAACAAGATTTTGATTGATGCCCCCTGCACTTCCACAGGTGTCCTTCAATCATATCCCTCATTCAAATGGCGATTGAATAAAGAAACACTCTTTGCTCTTATGACAGTTCAGAACAAGATTCTGGATGCAGTATTATCTGCTTACTCTGAAAGACCTGGAACAATTATCGTGTTCTCCACCTGTTCATTACTACCCCACGAAGGAGAGTCGCAGATTGATTCGGCACTAAAGAAGCACAATGTTAAGCTTCTTCCACTTTGGAATAATAGTAGCTTAGGTTATTCTAAATTCGATTGTTCAGAATTGGTTCGGAGACTATTCCCACACATACATAATTCAAGTGGTTTCTTTATTGCTAAACTTCAGGTTACTCGCTAATTATTCTTTCAACTGACTCCATTACTCTTCGTGCAAACTCTCGATCATCCTTGAAAGACCAAGGAATCTCGAGGAATTGCTTATTCACAGTTATCATGAGATTCTCATCTCTATTTACTAAGACTTTGAAAATTAGCTTTGTCCATCCGAAACAGGGATGTTCATTAAATGTTTGACTCTCTCTTGAATCAGCTGCTATTTTGGTGAGATATGCAATACCTTCCTTTGGTTTACCTAACATGAGGTCTGCGAGTGCTGCCATGCAGGCAAGTGTAACTGCATTCTTGACCATTCCTGATTTAATATATGAGGCAGCACCGTCTCTGTATTCCTGCGCTTTTTTCGTGTATAATACGCGACCATGGCTAATGATTAGGTCTTTAGGTTCGCTCTGCGGATTCGCTTTTTTGAGTGTGACTCCCCCAAGAACAGCAGCCTTGATCTCTGATTGAAGTTCTGTTGTTGGCGCTAGTTCTGCCATCTTTCCAATCTTTTCAATCAAAACTTCAC
>JBHLRT010000206.1:0-4766 GCA_048882305.1 Candidatus Thorarchaeota archaeon | reverse complement strand
TGAACGCATCACGCCAAGAAGATCCTCTATCTCCAAGATGTCCCACCACAAAATGTGAGATTGTCATGGCCAGCACCACCGCGCTTGTGATGATTCCCACTTGGGTATATGTCAGACTCAAGTCAGCTTGAATCAATGGGAGAAATGGTGACAAAGCTCCTGTATACACATGATTAAGAAAATGTGCCATTGTCACTGCAGCCAGAACTGCGTATGATGCTTTTGTCGCTCTCACCAATTCGATGAATCACAACCAGATTAACGTGTGTCCCCAAATCACTAAGTTAAGCATGCTGGTATAGACAATGAAAGAAAGAGTGTCGGTGAGCTGGAGACCTGAGAAACCTCTCATGTCACCAGCATGTTCCGACTTCGACTCGGAAAGGTTGTTAGTATTTTTTCAAAACCCCTTATTATATTTAAAGAATCATTCTTCACGCAATCATAGTGTTTCTAAATACACTTTGACTTTAAGTAAGCAATCCCGATATCCATAACACAATTCGCAGTCCTAGTAGAGCATCGTCACCGGTACCATACTGGCCTGATAATCCGTAGTTATCGAGGAAGAAGTTGGTTCCTGTCACAACGATTCTTCCTCCTCCTGGACTTACATCACAACCCAGCACAGGCGTTGCAGGATTATATCTTGCTAGTCGCGTACCACTCCCTATGTTGATTACGGCTCCTGAATAATGAAATCCGGTAATTCCTGATGTGATAATGTGAGCATCTAGATTATCAATTAATGCGGGATCAGATCCTGATGGAACTTCTGTTCCCAAGAAAGAGAACCCGGAAAAACCTAGGAAATCATTGATTGAGTCGATATCTGCATAGCTATCACCCAGTGTTGCAAAGAATATCCCTCCTCCATTGCTGTAGTAGTCTGCATAGGCTAGTTTCTCAGCTGCAGAAAATGGGATGCTATATGCAGTTACATCTGTAGGAATGGTTTCATTAGCATCATAGACACATGGGTCAAGAATGATTACAGAGTCAAACTGATTTAGAAGGTCAAGAGTGACATTACTACGAATTTCCGTCACCGAGATATCGTTGTTAACTAGCTCCTTGTAGAACTCTCTGAACTGACCGTAATGTGAGTCAATATCCCATGAGGTATGACTGATATCAAACGCCACTTTTGCAATTGGGTCGTTTACTACGAAATCAACCACGAAGCTGGTTTCTCCATAATTTGTTGATGTAAATTGCAATGTATTGTTAATCATCGAGGTTTCATTATCTGGTACTGATATCGTAAGAGGAATTGTACGCGTTTGGTTCACATAGATACTAGGAGGCAGGTCGTATATCTCGGAATTATCACCAATGATAGCAGTCGAGAAGGTTGTTTCACCAGCTGTTAGAAATCTGATATTGAAGGTATAGTTTTCTCCAAAGAAGAGTTTCTCATAATCAATTGGCAAAGTCGCAGGAAATACCAGACTCAGCTTAGGAAGTTCACCCGCCTGCGAGTTATCATCAATCAATGCTACTGAGTTTTGGACATTCAGTTTACCCGTTCCCACGATGTAACTTGCATAATTCGGCATTGGATCTGCTCCTTTCATCAATGCTGTCATTATTGCTCCAGGTGTGTAGGTAATATTATTGTCAATACAGTGTCCAATCAGTTGAGCAGCTGCACCTGCAACTCGAGGTGCCGCAAAACTGGTCCCATAATACCTAGAAGTTGAGTAAGTAGCCCAACCATTGGCACTAAGATCTGGTTTCATGAACGCATCGAATGTTGGTCCTGTGGACGTGAATTCAGCTGGTGCGCCATTCTCGTATAAAGCTGCAACAGAGAGACATTTCTCGAAAATACTTGGCGAAGAAATACTCGTTCCAGCAAGGCCGCTGTCACCTTCATTTCCTGCTGATGCGACAAGCACGACTCCTTGTGCAAATGCCCAATCTACTGCAGCTTCTAGAGGGTCGCCATAGACAGGGGCTGAGCCAAGACTCATTGAGATTACACTGCAGTTTTGCTCAACAGCCCAATAGATACCAGCAACAAGTGCAATAGATGTCGCAGTCCCGTTATCTCCCAGTACTTTTCCATTTACAATCAGGGTATTGGATGTTTCCGCAACAAGAGTTGCTACCATTGTTCCATGAGGTACGTCTTCAGGTCGTGCATCCGTGGTTGCGGCATCTGTGTAGTCATAGCCGTATTGTGGTGAAATGAAACTCCTCTCTGCGACCACTCTTCCTTGTAGTCCAAAGTCGATATCTATGCCTGAGTCCAGGATTGCAACCCTGACTGGAGTGTTTGAACCAGTAGTATTAGGAACAAACTGAATAATGAAAATCAAGCCTGATGAAATCAGAATCATCAGAATCATAATAGCAGCAATAATTTTGGATCCGCTTGATCTCTGACGCTTAGGTTGTGCGGTTTCCCAATAGTAGTCCATCATCTGCACCAAGCTCAATTGTTTCGCGTGCGGCGTATCAACCCGTACTCAAGTATACAAGAACCTTTTGACAGGGGTAACAAATTCTTTGAGTTAATATTCGCAATGGTTCTGAACTGGAAAGCTTCAAAAGGTCCTGAAGATTGAGAGCATACGTCGGACTTGAGGTAGGAACATTCGAGTTTGATTTATCTGCAATAATACTACACCATCTATACCCAGAGAGGTATCCGCATTGTCCAATGAAGACGCCATCACAGAGGAAAGCCCCCAGATTCATCCTTACCATGCTATGCCTCTCGAGGATATTTATGAAATTCTTCAAGTTGATCCGAAGCAGGGACTGCCGCAAGATGAGGTATCTTCAAGGCTTCATCAGTTTGGAGAAAATGCTATTCCTAAGGCGAAAGGGTCTTTCTTGCAGGTCTATATTGCGCCTATTATGAATTGGCTAATCACAATCTATATCCTCAGCTCTTTTGGTCTTCTCATAATTGCTACGTTTCTCCCTCCTGAAGAGAACGCGATTGGACAAGCACTCCTTTGGCTAGCCATAGTTGCTGTGAATGCATTTGTAGCTATATTCCAACAATATCGAGCACAGAAGAAGCTGGAAGCCCTTGAAAAGCTGTCTGCTGGGGAAACTCGTGTTATCCGTCAGGGCTCAGAAAAAAGCATCCCCCCATTTGAGATAGTTCCCGGTGATATTATCAAGCTGGACCAAGGTGATAGAATTCCAGCTGATGGTCGAATAATCACATCTTCAAATCTCTCGACTAATGAGGCATCATTAACTGGTGAAAGCGTTCCCGTTATGAAAGATGAGGAGTCCATTATTGTGAAGGATGTTCCTCTGACTGATATGAGAAACATGGTGTTCTTTGGTACGTATGTTGCGACAGGAATGGCTACTGCTGTCATAATTGCAACCGGAGGAAGTACCGAAATTGGTAAGATACAAGGGACCCTTGAGGCACTGAACACAGGTGATATTCCACTCAGACGAAAAGTCAACCTTCTGGCAAAGTATCTCGGTATTGCTGCTATTATACTCATGAGTGTATCAGTACTCTGGCAGGTGTTCGTTTATGACTATCTCAATGGTCAGGTGATAGACCTGGGATTTGAGAACATACTTCGTCAGATGCAGGCAGCTATCACCCGTGCTATGACTATAATGCCAATCAATATACCCCTGCTCACCACAATTGTTTTACTAACCGGTGTGTTGGCCATGGCGAGGAAGGGTGTCATCATACGTGACCTTTCTGCAGTTGAGAGCCTCGGTCGAGTCAGTGTCATCTGTAGTGATAAAACAGGAACAATGACCCGTAATCAAATGACTGTCAAGTACATTTGGGACACACATAATCTGTACTCAGTAAAGGGCGATGGATATGATCCAGTTGGTGGTATCTTTTTGCTAAAGGGTGCCGCTGATACAAACACACTCGAAGTTTCTGAAGAAGAAGTGGATGATATATTCAAGTGGAAAGGTCTCTACCGTCTTGTTGTTTGTGGGGGGATTAACAATGACTCGGAGATCGTCAAAGAGGTAATTCCTGAACAAGGCACAATCTGGAAGCCATTAGGGGACCCAACTGATGCAGCACTTCTCACCATGTTTCGTAAGAGTGGGATGGATGAAGAAACCATCATAAAGAAGTACGAAATAGTTGAAGAATTCCCCTTTGAGTCTGAACTGAAACGTATGTCAAAGGTATGTAAGGATGGAAAGAACTTCGTTGCATTTGTAAAAGGTGCGACTGAGGTTTTACTCCCCAAATGCTCACTGGTTGATGGAAAAGAAACTCCAACTAAGTTCACACCTGATATGGCCAATCGTGTGAAGCAACTCACCACAGACTTTGCTTCCAAGGGCTACAGGGTTATTTCACTCGCATATCGTCATTTGGACAAAGTGCCAACAGGAAAGGATGCACGAAAAGAGACCGAAGATGATCTCATCTATCTAGGATTTGCTTGCATTGTTGATCCACCAAGAATTGGCGTGAAAGAAGCTGTTGCTGAATGCAAGAGTGCAAGTATCAACGTCATTATGATTACCGGTGATGCTTCAGCCACCGCCCGAACTATTGCTGAAGATCTGGGAATCTTCGATGCTAATTCTTTGGCTGTTGAAGGTAGTGAAGTAGCTGACGTGTCCGATGAGGATTTCGCTCGCACCAAGGTCTTTGCCAGAGTGAATCCCGACCATAAACAGGTGATTGTCGAGCGTTATCAGGACCAAGGCCGTGTGGTCGCAATGACTGGCGATGGTGTCAATGATGCCTTGGCTCTTGCAATGAGTGATGCTGGCATAGCCATGGGAATCACGGG
>JBHLRT010000205.1:2502-4777 GCA_048882305.1 Candidatus Thorarchaeota archaeon | reverse complement strand
TCACGAAGATGTCCGACTGCTATAGGATTTTGACCGGGACCGATAAATGCGTCTGGTGTTGGATAGTATCCTTTGTCACGGTAATGTAAAATGACGTCCTCTGTTGGAGTTGGCCAGTAGCCTCTATCTCTGAAGTTGTATGTAGGATCCAGCCCTGGACCCACAGCTGTGGTACCATCATCCACTGAGTCACTTACGTAAGCATCGGTTGACACATCAGCTGATGCGTTCATACTAATCCAGGCAATTCCAATCAGTGTTCCAAAAACGGCAACTGAAAGGACGAGCCAGATAGCTGCCGCAAACCCGAGTCTTGCAGACTTTTTGATATTCATTCTATCTCCTCACTTAACTCGAGGTTTCTGAAATCTCTTAGGAAGATCAAGAGCCTCTGTGAGCCGTTTTCGAGTTTTTGACGCTCTTTTTCTTCCGAATTCACGCGAATACCTCATATAGTATTACGTGTTACACGTAATAAAGGTTTTGATTACATCAATTGTAGCACAAAATATATTACATGATAATGTAACATATAATTCGAAACCCCTCAGTTCGGAAGTTCTCCTTCTATTTCTGTTCTCAACGGGTCGAATTGGAGGGTTTCATCATATTCTCCTCATGGTTAGAGCGGTCTCAGTCTTTTCTACTTCAAAACTGGCAAAACTTGCCCTACGTACAAAATCAGTGAATTTTCTTCCCTGTTTCGTTGGTGGCTTATATGTTCCTGTAGAACAGTAACATGAGATCAAACAAGGAGTGGTGAAAAATGAATGCCGCAAGAAGCACGTTAGAGTTTGGAACGAACTGGAGAGGTATGCTGGAATATCTTGCAGAGTCGGAGAGCGTAGTTGATGTCTATCTATGTGCAAGTGCCTATGGTCATTCTGACGACCGAGAGGAAATGGTGGCTGAAACACATGGTGTGAGAATCATCTTTGTAGGGGATGATTATTTCATAGTTGGACCAAAACGGCCAGTCCATTCTAGTGTGATTCCAATGGGGTGGATCTCAATGATACGAATCCGAAACGACGAGGAATCCTGCAATTTAGTGAGTCTGATGGACGACGATAGCATAGAGGATTCATTATATGAATTAGATACGCATGAAAGCGATTAGTGAAGAACAATATCCATTGGAAGATACTGTTGAAGTGTCTTTATCCTCCTAAACAGTCGATAGAAGTGATCCATTGTTTGTTCTTCTAAGACCGCCTCGATAGTACTCCAGTTGAATTCGCTATGTTCCCAGCTGAGTTTGACATCTCCATCCTTGTATCTACACCAGTATGTGATGAAAACCATTGGAAACTCCTTTCCTCCCCTGTAAAAAAAGCCTGTATCAATTGGCATCACAATTTCTACTTCAAGTCCAGTTTCTTCTAAGACTTCCCGAATAATGCCATCTTCCGGACTCTCATCTTCCTCAATACGCCCTGTAACGATCTCCCAAGAATTAGGAGCGAAATCCTTCGAATCTGACCTCTTGAGGACCAAGAATTTACCATCCTTTTCAATGGCAGCACCCATTCCAACATACAACTTCTTCATTTCTATCACTCTTGGTACATCTCTTGATAGTTCAAGTCATTTATATGATTCAATCTGTTGCACTTCTTTGGGACTGAGAAATGCCTTTTACGCCATACCATTTTGGACCTGCATTATTAATTGGAACTCTTCTCTTCCCCTTCGTTGATTTTACAACGATAATGGTTGCCAGCGTGATTCTAGACATTGAACCGCTTAGCGTGATGCTCTTCGGTCTACCTATGCCTCTTCATTCGTTTTTTCACACCTACTTAGGTGCAACTCTCATAGCTGTAGCACTATCAATTTTGATTTACCCCTTCAGGAAATATCTCAATGAAATTGTTTCATTCTTTGGCCTTAAGCAGAAGTCATCCATTCGTCAGATAGTACTGGCTAGTTTTATTGGTACGTATTCTCATGTCCTACTGGACTCATTTCTCTATGCAGAGATGAACCCGTTCTTTCCGCTCTTGGGGAACCCGTTCCTAGGCATTCTAGGATTTGGCTTTGTATACAGTCTTTGCATTGGTCTTGGAATAATTGGATTCTTTGTATACTTGATTCGGGTCCTACTGAATCTTAGAGTTAGTAGAATTGATGGTGATGCCTTCGAGTAATCTATGGGAATGGACTTCTCGGAGAGCTCTCTCCTCGACCATGTTCTGGTGGAGGTTTCCAGTCCTCAGTTATTTTCAGGTACGCTGCTCTTTCAGCCGCATCATGTAATTCCATAACTGTTGCT
>JBHLRT010000205.1:0-2492 GCA_048882305.1 Candidatus Thorarchaeota archaeon | reverse complement strand
AGATATACTCGTAGAAGTGTCTACCAATGAAATGAACCCACCCCTCGTATTTTTCCAATTCTCCGCTCTTCAATTCACCAATCATCTTGAGAACACCTGGCTCTGCACGCTCAGGATGACATCGAAGAATGGAGGAGTTAATTCTGTCCACATCCTGTTGGAGTTGTTCAGCCACCTTTCGATTGAAGACAACTATCTTGTCATCTTTGTCTAAAACGCAAACCCCTACATGCAGATCTTCTACCAAGCGACGCATTACATCAAAATCCAGAGTCATAGATAAACTCAATCACAAACCTTGTGATATTCTTACCTCAACAGACAATATTTCCTCTATCCTGCAGTTGATTAATGTTGTAGTAATGTAATGTATATGGAAACTGCAACGTTTGGTTCTGGATGCTTCTGGTGTACAGAAGCTGTATTTCAACAACTAAAAGGTGTATCATCTGTTGTATCTGGATACTCCGGTGGTCACGTAGAGAGTCCAACCTATCAACAGGTGTGCACTGGTCGAACGGGACATGCAGAAGTATGCCAGATTCAATTTGACCCTGAACAAATCTCGTATGATGAATTACTTGAGGTCTTCTTCAATACCCATGATCCAACCACATCAAATCGACAAGGCAACGATGTGGGGACACAATATAGGTCTGTAATATTCTATCACTCTGAGGAACAACGAAAGACTGCTGAAAGGGTTAAGACTGAACTTGATGATACCGGAACTTGGAAAAATCCAATAGTCACAGAGATTGTCCCCTTTGAACAATTCTACAAGGCTGAAGACTATCATCAGAACTACTTCCGTAATAATCCAAATGAAGGATATTGTCGATTGATAATAGCTCCTAAATTAAACAAGTTCGAGAAAGTGTTCAAACTAAAGCTTGACAAATAACACAATAGATTCTGATTTCTGGTAGTTATAAGATACGAGAATCGTTGATAACATTCAAACTGAGTTTAGAATAGGAACGATTTGAGTTGTTGTATTTTGCCAGATGAAGAGGTCTCAAAGGCTTATGCTTTCTGCAATATCTGCAAAGAAAACGTACCATTAGATATCACAGAGGATGATATTGAGAAAGCCAAAACAGGCCTCATTTCAGTCATCTCCGTTCATGGAACTCCCCAACATGCCATACTTGTATACTTGGATATGAATCTCAAAGCTCGGGGAGTTGAGTACCCTTCTCTCGTTCAAGTCAACGAAGGTACATCATCAGAGAGCGTTCAATCTAAGGTGGTCAAAGAAGACATCTTTGATTTATCCACCATTATCAGTTCATTCGGTGACAAACAGGAAGAAGCAATCAAGACATTTGCTCACATTTCAGCTCAACTCATTGCTGGCAACTCATTGTATCTTATTCATCAGAACAAAAGCATCGGACGAGTTGTGAAAGACCAGATCGATTCTTTGTTCACGGAGGAGAAACCTTCGTCATTTGTCATTACTTTCGACGATTTAGATTATGTAACTGGTATGAGACCTACAATCTATGATCTTCAATATGGGACGTTCATATCAGAGGGGATATCTATTGACACCTCATACTACGAACAAATCATCAAGGACGCCCTTGGGAGTAAAAATGGGTTCAGTATATTGAAGAACGACTATCACAAATTAAAATTCTCATATCGTCGTCTCTGGGAATTACTATCCAGCGGTGCACGGACTTACACACGCAAGAAATTAGCCTATCTAGTATCCATTGACCTTTCCCTCATACCTCTACTTCTTAGAATGGCTGAGAATGATGGTGTAGATATTGCATCACGTGTAAAAGACTCACAAGAAGAGAAATAGTAAACCCACTTGGTTTCATGTGCAGTAATCTATTTCTATCACCATTACTTCAAGGAGGATTACGACAAATCGTTGGTGATAAGGAGATGTCAGGTAATCATGCATATCTATCACAAGAATGGATGGCTGCGGTGATAGATCTTGTAAAACAAAGTCTTACTGCCGAGGAGATGAAACATGTTTCTTCTTCCATGGTGAACATCGTTGAGAACTGTCCTGATGGTAAAAGGCATTACATGTATTTTCGTTTTGAAGATGGCCTTCTTGCTGAGGGATTAGTGGGTACAGATGATGATGAGGTTGCATCTAAAACCCCAGAATTTCGAATAATCGGAGATTATGACACGTTTGCTAAGATTTCGCAAGCTGACCTAGGTGCTCGGTCAGCTTTGATGCGTAATAAAATCAAGCTAAAAGGGAACATGGTGAAAGCACTCCGATTATCAAGTGTTGTAGATAAGCTGAACAAGATCATAGCTCAGGTCCCCACTGACTATTGAGGTGTAACTACAATGGACTATGACTATTCAATCGACCACAAGAAGCGGCTCTCTGTAGTGCAAGATAAAATGCAAGAACTAGACATCCCTGTATTGCTTGGCTCGCGTCTGAGGACAATAAGCTATGTTGGTGATGTTTTCTGTCCATGGAGATCTTTCATCATAATCCCTCA
>JBHLRT010000204.1:0-4795 GCA_048882305.1 Candidatus Thorarchaeota archaeon | reverse complement strand
AATCCCCCTAAACTGACGGAGACCTTCGCACGCCTCAAATGCTTTCCCAACTTCTGTCTTTATCATGA
Organism: Candidatus Thorarchaeota archaeon; assembly: GCA_048882305.1. GTDB lineage: Archaea > Asgardarchaeota > Thorarchaeia > Thorarchaeales > Thorarchaeaceae > SMTZ1-45. The sequence goes on along the minus strand of JBHLRT010000204.1, from coordinate 4,727 downwards.
TGATTGAAATCAACTGGTTGTTGACCTACTACTAAACTCATTACACTCTATTATTGCACTTCAGTGTACAAAAGTCATACCAACAGTCTAGAAGGAGGTGTTACGAATTACTCAATCCTCTTTTGATGATAAACAAACAGAACTGCTAAGCCGATGATTGCCATTGGGATTAAAACCAATACAATAGCTCCCTGAAGTATTCTATCTGTTGTTGGAGAATATTCTCGAACCAAAAGAGTGACTTCATCAGAAAATCCCTCTCCAAAGTCTATAGTACCGCTTGGAGCTTCAGTGAACATGATGCATGAGATGATATACAATGTGTCTATCGATTTTGCGGTCACATTCTCATAGACTCTTTCACCAAGTATGTTCTTCTGAACATGCCATCCATCTAAGTCGTGATAAGCAATAGACACTCCAGCTATTCCAAATGATGGTTGGCTGATTTCAACCGAGAAGTTGTCAATTGGATGCGTTATCTGTATTATTTCAGCACCATAGTATCGAATCGACATATCTTCAATCGTAATGGGAATAGTATCCATTTGGGAAATTTCCTGAATTTGGACATCCATGTTTACGAGACCGTAGTGATTGTCTGCAAAATCAGTCTGGTCAATAGTTAGAGCTGTAATCCAATCAAGATAGAGCTCGTTGAACGTGATATTATGTCCTGCTTCCAATAACTCGGTTTCAATGCCTTGTGCACCATCCACATCTTGCTGGACTAAATCTGTAAGAAATTGAACACCAAATCGCTCAGCCAAATAAAAAGTGAAGAGGTAAGCCCCACCATAGTCCTTCTGAGCTACATCAAAGTAGATCAATGAATCATCAGGAGTTTGAAGGAAGTAATCGGTACGATGGGAAACATTCGCGCGATGTGCAAGATATCCGGCATAAAATGTCGCATATTCAGCCATCCCTTCAAGTATGAAGTGCACCTCATCAAACTCGTAATTAAACCAAATCAGATGACAGAACTCATGAGCGATTGTATCAAGAATCAACACATTGTCATAATAGATGTAAACCATCTCACAGAGATTTGAGTATGCATGTGAAATCTCATTGTACTGAGAGTAATAGCTCGCTTCATTGGTAGAGATTAGAATGATGATACGAGGGTCTCCATCAACATCGCCAATTCGCCCATCTGGATTTCCTGTTAGCTCAGTGACTGAAGGATAGATCACGTCATCAAATTCATCTCTATAGGAGTCACTTCGACTTGAAACCTCCGACTCACCAAGATCGTCAATTAGTAAGTCTTCGAAGTAGATTAGACAGTGTTGACCAATTGACATGAGAGTTGCATCAATCTCATAATGCGCTTCGGTTGAGAAATCCTTAGCCCAGAAGGTGCGGGCTTCACCAATATCTTGGGCATTAAAAAGAGGTGGCGTATGCAATAATACGGGAGAAACAGACTCTGTGAAACGGCTCACAGGAAACATACATACCAATTCGAGAATGATGCAACAGATGAAGACACCTTTCAATGTCGACCTCTTGAGTTTCACAAGATCCACCAGCTTGTCTTCTGTAGTGTTACCCTCAGTTACAATATAGATGTTCATTTCTACGCGAGAGATGAAACAACCTTACCAGAGGATTTACCCCGATATGCTATTAGCACGTTCTTCATAAGTTGGAATGACACTAAGGTGCATAGTGAGATTGCAGTGAATATCAAAGGCTTCGATAAGCTTCGTGAGAAACTTCCAGATTACCCTGGAAAGCGTATTGCCATTCTGCCAATCAGAGGCATATTGGCGGCAGTCCTTGCATACATCTTTCTCGTTATACTCGATATTGTTCCTCGTGTATTCAACGAGATCACACTTCTGGCACTATTCGAACCTCTTCTCCCACTCATCGGTAATATTTTCATTGGAGGACTGGGGCTATGGCTCATCTGGGGCCTCTGGAATAAGAGGGATCAAATGCGGGAACTTTACGGAGACCTCGCATATCAGAAGATGATTCCCAGAGGGTTCACTGGTGTCTGCATGGTGCCACCTCTGGTTATTCATGCATTTACATCCATTCGTTCACTCCCGCCCATACCTCCTGTGAATAATCTTACAATTCAATTCTCAAAGTCTCTTTTGTCGTTCATTGGTATTCCAGTAGAGATAGACGTATGGTTCAGAATAATCACTTCGGTGATTTTAATCATAATAGGAGCACTTACTGTCCGCAGTGCAATACTAACATTTGGGTTCGACTACATGACTGTGGTCTATCTATACTTCCCAGAGGAATCGGAGATTCAAGAGAACGAAATCTACTCAGTTATTCGACACCCAGCATACTTAGCAGGCACCATCTTGGGATTGGCAGGTCTCTTCTCTCGGTTCTCAGTATATTCAATCCTCATGTTTTTCACTGTATATCTCGTCTTTAGGCTGCAAATATGGAAAGAAGAAAAGGAACTGGTGGAGAGATTTGGTGAGGGCTACAATGAGTACCGAAAACAGGTTCCAGCTCTATACGTTAGACCAAGCAAGATTGGAGCATTCTTTAGATTCTTGCGACCTACTTAATCATATGAGTTTAATGTGCCGTTAATTCGTCAGCTTGACGACTGTGAAGTTTGTAGTCGCGACCCTTTGTCGACTCTAGAGGCAGATTACTTAGTCCCGAAATATAATAACCAAGGAGAGATAGTTTCTGTCTCAACGGAGAAGAGGTAAGATGAAACATGAATCTGGACCTCACTGTCCTGAGAAGACACCGAGTTCGAAAAGACACAACCTCCTCATTGTTGTACTGGTTGCTATTGCTAGTGCAATCTGGTTTACCATCAGAACTGGATCCAAACCTTCACGGATTCTCTACCCATGCCAGCAGGCAGCTCTTGCAAACATCACACTCCTCAAGACAATGATGACTCTATCAATCCCAAGTGTTTCCAGTCTTCGAACAGCGGTCACTTGGCTGAAACCTATAGTGATTCTATCCATTATATCTGTGGGCGGGTTCGTAGTAGTAACGGATTCACTCAACAGTGGATTTGAACCTCTTCAGGCTGACTCTAATCTTGAGCGTATCCCAATTGTTCTCAATCCTCAGACCGCCTTAGTTCAAGAGAATGCATCAGACCTCTTTTTCGTGCAGAACGCTACGGGATTGGAAGGAAATATGGACGCGTCAGTGGCCGAACTTCTTGACCTGATGGCAACAGAAGGTTTGCACTTCTATCTAACATCAAATACACCCGATGGTCTGATTGCTAGTGATGATGTGATAATAATCAAGATGAATGGACAGTGGGACTACAGGGGTGGCACGAATACGGACCTAATCAAGAGTGTGATTCAGATGATAGTTGACCATCCCGATGGATTTACTGGAGAGGTGGTTATAGCTGATAATGGTCAAGGTCTAGGAGATCTAGAAAGACGCTACCCCAACTCATATTATCAGAATCAGTCCGCGGCGGATGTTGCTGATTTCTTCGCACCAGAGTGGAATGTTTGCACAGTTCTTTGGGATGACCTCAGAGACACCACTGTTGATGACTACAACCTAGGTGATTTCTCAAATGGTTATGTTCGAAGTCCAGTGTGGCATGAGGACACTGAGTTGTATGTGTCCTATCCTAAGTTCCAGAGCCCAACAACTGGAGCTTATATCAGCTTCAAACAAGGAATATGGACGAACGGTTCAGGTTTTGATTCGGACCGTGTAAAGGTCATTAACATGCCTGTCCTGAAGACACATTTCCGATATGGTGTGACTGGATGCATCAAGCATTACATGGGAGTTCCACAGGGATACATTGTAGGTGCTATCGACCCCTCAATCCCGCATGAACACTTCTCAATCGGATTAGGTGGAATGGGCACACTTATGGCTGAAACTCAATTCCCAGTACTCAACATCTTGGATATGGTCTGGATTAATGCCAACCCGTTAGAGAGCTCCTATACCGTGGGACCATATACAAGTTATACGGTGGCCAGAGCCACAGACATCATTGGTGCAAGTCTAGACCCAATTGCTATGGATTACTGGGTTGCAAAACATGTTCTCATACCCACAGCAGAGTATTTGGAATATACTGAGTATACATCTTTAGATCCAGACAATGATACAATTCACCGGAATGTGTCTCATGTTATGATTCTACAGGACGAGTCATTCCATAACTACTTGGAGCGCTCTATGAATGAGTTGGTTGATGCTGGATACCATGTCACAATGGATGAAACCGAGATGAATGTGTTCGTGTCAGCCATGGTGACAACAGCACCCATCACTCCTACTACTCCTGGCACCTCAGGGACTATGGATTATCTCCCAGTTGTAATAGGGGCAGTGGCGTTAGGATTGTTTGTAGTTGTGTTGATTGTATTGAGGAAACGTGGAATTTACTGAGTCCGTGAACCTTTTCTTTGAAACTATCAGGGAGCAATCAAAGTTCATGGATAGAAAAAACATGAAAGTTCAAAGACTTGCCTCGATTTACTCAATCTTCGTTGGAATTTCGATGATTGGCCTTTGGGTGATGCTCCTAACTACAGACCAAGTGCCAGAGCTAGCTCTCGAACCATATCGCATCATGTCTCATATCTTGGCTGAAGTAGTGACTGCAGTGCTTCTGCTGGTGAGCGGGTATAGTCTTCTGACAAGGAAAACTTGGGGATTGAAATTGTCCCTCTTCGCCCAAGGCTCATTATTATACACACTCATCGCTAGTCCAGGATACTATGTTC
>JBHLRT010000203.1:0-4802 GCA_048882305.1 Candidatus Thorarchaeota archaeon | reverse complement strand
GTCGAAGGTCACGAATTCATACTACCAGAGGACATACAAAATCCTGACATTAAACTGCTTGTGCGCGACAAGATTACACAAGTTTATGCAAACGAGATTCTTGTTGGAGAATTTTCGGTAATTAACAACTAAATTTGCTAATCGCATCCTTTGAGGTCTTTACGTTCTTTAATCTCGAGCTTTTGCTTCAGGAGTACATGACTCCTTGGTGGAATGTCTTCCTGAATTACACATCCTGCTGAAATCATAGTATCTTCTCCTATCCTTGTAGCAGGATAGACAGATGCATTCACTCCAATTACAACATTGTCTCCTACAATTGCACCAAATTTGGGTAATGGAATTTGGATCTTTTCATCATCTTGTTTGAGATATAATGGTTCAGAGCCAGGACGCCAATTCCATAGTTGCGCTCCTGCTTCGATACAGGTGTCTGCTCCAATTATTGAATCCGCGAGATATGTCATTCTGCCAACATTCACTCTCTCAAAGACCATGCTATTTCTCATTTCAACTGCATAACCAATTCTTACTCCATCACACAAACTACTGTAGTCCCTGATCAATGAATTATTGCCAATATACACATTCTTGCCGATGAAGATTGGACCACGCAATGTCGTGTTAGGTCTGACGATTGTCCCTTCATCAATATAGACAGAACCTTCGATAACAACACTAGGATGAATTTCCGCTGATTCTGCAATGTAACTACCTTTCCCTTTTAGAGACCTATCCATGACAATGCTATTCGCTTTGAGGATATCCCATGGCCATGTGAATTCGGCCCATTCACGCTCCCAGACTGTAGCAGATACTTGTTTTCCGCCTTTAATGAACTCCTCAACGGAGAGCTCCATAGTATTATGTTTTTCAAGAAGAGGCAATATGTCCGTGCTAAAGACAGAAACACCTGCAACTGCATAATTGCTTACATACCTATCAGGACCACCTTTCTCAACGAGTTTTTCAACGATTCCATTGGGACCGATTTTCACTGTGCCAAACTGCTCGGGATTTGACACAAGTGTGACAAGCATTGTAATGTCACCACCCATGGATTCGTGGTTCTTAAGAGTGCGAGTAACCATCTCGGGTTCTACAAGAACATCACCATTGACAAGGAGGAAATTCTCTTCATTTTCTAACTCCTCTTTAGCTGTGAGAATGGCATGTTCAACTCCCTCTTGCTTGTGTTGAATCACGTATCGAATTCTGACTCCAAAATCTCCGCCCATCTGAAAATGATCGATTAGGTCTTCTCGTCCATGACCAACTACAATAACAATATCGTGAATGTCATTCTCAATAAGACTATCAATAATATACTGAAGTACGGGACGTCCAGCTATCATCAACATGGACTTTGACCGATTTGTCGTGAGTGGTCTTAATCTCTGACCTTCTCCAGCAGTAAGCACAAGTGCCTTCATTTCTGTCACACTACAACTAGTCAACACTACGACGCATAAAACTGTTGGCTGTGATGCATTATCGCACTAGTGAACCAAACTGAAATAAATTCGTCGAACTCCAGCACCAACATTCTTAGACTTTCCAATTTGGATATGCCCAATCTCACTCGTGTTTTTCACATGAGTCCCAGCGCAGGAAGCAACATCATAATCTCCAATTATCAGTACGCGAAATTCTTTGACAGATTTGGGAACCATCTCGAGGTATCTGGTCTGATAATTACGTTCTTTGAGAAAAGCTATTGCTTCATTTCGAGGCATGAACTTAATTTCAACATCAAGATTTCTGTCAAGAACCTCATTAACACCAACCTCAACTTTACGTTTCATGTCCTCGTCAAATGATTCTAGAGGTGTATAATCAGCTCTGCTATTTCCAGGAGTGATATTATTGCCCTTGGTTCCAAGGTTATAGTGAATCTGCAGATATCTAGACAATACATGCTGGCAGGTATGAAAGCGCATGTTCTCATAACGTCGCTCCCAGTCAATCACTCCATGAACTCTGGTTCCAACATCGAAGGGTGAATCATCCAACTTATGACGAACCTCGCCTTCTATCTTTCTTATTTCTATGACATTAACAGTTCTTGAGCCATCTGTCAGAGTGCCATAATCAGTGGATTGCCCACCTCCCTCCGGATAAAAAGCAGTTCTATCTAATACTAGATAATCCTCCCCTGTAGCTTGGACCGTAGCATCAAACTCTTGAAGATAGTTATCACTCATGTGAAGAAGTACTGTCATAATGAATTCGTCCTAAACCTCTCTTGATCGGCGAGCATTTGTCCACTCTTCAACTGCCAAATCTTGAGCTTTGGTAAGTTCGGTCCCAGTGAGATCAACTCCAGGTGTTTCTGCTGCTGCATCAATGATTGATCTAACATCTGTTTCGTTCTCTTCCTCCATTAGACCAGCAAGGATTGCACTAATTGTGTCTTCATGTACACCGCGTTCTTTAAGGAATCTAGCAAGAGGAGTATGAGAAACAGGGATGTATCCACTGTCTGTTGCTGGTTCAAGTCCGAGTTGCTTCATCTGCGAGTTGAACTTCTTTGTAATTATCTCATCGCGTGTTCGCACATCAGGATCAGAAATCGTCTTTTCTTTGTCAATCTGAGCAGTCATTCGATGCATTTGTTTAAGAACTGGAGTTTCAGTTTGAGATCTCGACCTAGACACGCGACGTGCAGCAACTGCAACTGTAATCATAACGATGGCAAATAGAAAGATAGGACTTAGTATGAATTCAATGATTAGATCGAGAATCTCTGTTTGCATTACTGGGCGCCTCTCTAATGATTCTTGATAACAACAGTGTGTTGTTTCTCATACAATGGGAACTTTAAGGTTATTCCTGATGGGAGAAACCAATTGCTATTCACGAAAATGATGGGTAATCTCCAGATATACATCAACTGATTGATAGAGTTCATCCAACAAGATGTACTCATCAGGTTGATGAGCCTGCTCTATTGAGCCGGGTCCACAAATTACATTTAGAATTCCAACATCAGGTTGAAGAACAGAGCAGTCGGTCCCATAAGTTGCGGTTCCCAAAGCTGGGCTCGATCTTGTGACTCTCTCCACAGCACTTCTGGCGAGCTGGACTATTTTCGAATCTATAGGAGTGAGGACAGGAGACTTTCCATGAATATATTCGATGTGAATCAATTCTGAAAGCCCTGATGACTCTAATCGTTTGCTCATAGCTCGAAGAAGAGTTTCGGGATCCTGGCCCTTTGCTAGACGCATGTCTAGCTGGACCTCACATCTGTCAGGAACTATATTGATTTTCATCCCGCCTTCAATGACACCGATATTAAAAGTGGGTTTGCCAAGGAGTTCATCGTGCAAATATGGAAATGGCTCATCGGTCATGAGATTGATGGCATCAATACATGCTTGAATTGCATTAATTCCCTCTTCTGGTCTAGAACCGTGAGCAGATTTTCCTTTGGCCACTAGTTTGGTCCAGAAAATCCCTTTTTCCCCTACTAAAATCTGCAGACTTGTTGGTTCTGCACATACACCAAAACTGATACCATCAAGTAGGCCGCTCTTTGCCACCACATCTGCCCCATGACAACCGGTCTCCTCATCCGAGGTTACAAGGACAACCAGAGGTTTTTGATTCCGCTCTTCAGTGTAGAGGATCAATGTTTCTGCTAGAGCAGCTACAGGACCTTTCATGTCACATGATCCACGACCATATAAGCGACCATTTACAATCTCTGAAGCGAATGGGTCATGGGACCAGTCTTCCAGTGATCCAATGGGGACAGTATCCATATGTCCATGCAAGAGAATATCGCCCTTTTGACCATCATGACTTGAAAAGATGAGGTTTGGACGCTCTGCAAGACCTACTGGAGTACATGCGATACCATACGCTTCCAGATGATCACGAAGAACCTTAGAAACTCCTTCAGTGATTCCTTCTGGATTCTCCGAATTGACGGAAATCATTTCCTTGAGTAGAGTTAGAACACGCGACTTGTCCAATAACTGCATCTCCAAGAACTGCAACAACAATTCCTTGCTATGAAGGTTGCTACATCAAAGTTGGTTCCAGATTCGGACAACTTATAGGAGAATATGGAACTATCATCTTGTGGCAATTCAGTGAAGCAGTTACCCCTGGCTGAGCTTTGGCTATGAAGACACGGTGAGCAGTTGAGATTTGCCACATCGTATTCTTGGAAAAAATCGGATTTCGGCCGAAACCTACGTTTCGATTCCAGACTTCAATACGAGTCTATTCTTTTCGAGGGTGACACCATATTGTTGTCCGTCGTCATCGATTAAGGAAACATCTTCTTCCTTGATGAAGACTTTGATAGTCTTCCTCAATTTTCGCGAAGGAATCTCTCCCATTGGGATGACATAGGTTTCAGCCATTGCTTGTTACTCCGACGGATGCGTGGTGGTGCGACAGTCTAAGAGGGATGCAAGACTTGAGTGTATGATTGCTTTTCCTCTATATATAGGAGAACCAAACAAATGACCTCTTTCTAAAGGCTGGAGAGTTAGCTATTTTGAGGTTTTGCGAGTATGGGAAAAAAAGGCAGAAATTGTTTGGAAGTTGATAGTTTCTCGGGTACATAGACGATTTAATCGCCTTAACAATTGGCCAAATCAGATTTCTTCATATATTGGAGTAACAATCAGAATGGAGGTGCTATTGTTGGAGATTAGGAAACGAGTTATCGTGTTGAGTTTGATTAGCGCTACGGTTATCTCAATAATGGCAATCTATCTCTATTTCTCATATGGAATTTTGGATGTTCTAGGCATGAAGCTCGTTACTGTAGTAATTTGCTTGTT
>JBHLRT010000202.1:0-4804 GCA_048882305.1 Candidatus Thorarchaeota archaeon | reverse complement strand
AGACAATTGTGGATGGTAATTACGATATCGTTATTGTGGAGGGTGACGAAATAAAGGAGGAGATAATAGAACAGACAGATTTGAAGTTAATTGGATCAGTGAGAGGGTCTCCTAACAATATCTCAGTTCAATCTGCAACATCGAAAAAAATACCGGTCATTTCAGTACCAGGCCGAAACACCATTGCCGTAGCTGAGCATACGATTGCATTGATACTTGCTCAAGCAAGAAACATTACTGCTGCAGAAAGATTTCTCAAAAAGGACTTTTTTGTTGATGACTTCAAAGACTTCGCGAATATGTACGCTCAACTTATGGGCTTTGAATTATCTGGACGGTCAGTTGGAATCATTGGATTAGGTCAAATCGGATTTGAGGTGGCCAAGAGACTGCGTCCATTTGGTGTCGAGTTGTTGATCTATGATCCCTATGCTAATCCAAGTAAAGTCGATTTGATTGGCGGGAAAACTGTTGACTTTGATACGCTCTTACGAACCTCAGACATCATTACTATCCATTGTCCAGCAAATGATGAAACAAAGGGTATGTTAGGAATTAATGAGTTTGGGAAAATGAAAAACACTGCAATTCTAATCAACACTGCGCGCGCATCAATTACTGATGAATATGCACTTCTAGATGCTTTGAAAAATGGCACAATAGCTGGTGCAGGTTTGGATGTCTTCTCTATGGAACCTGTTGATAGTGATAATGAATTTCTGGAACTCGATAATGTTACTGTTATGCCTCACATGGGTGGAAACACTATAGATACAGTCGAACGTCAATCAGAAAGCATTGTTACTGGTATACTAGCTTTTCTTAAAGGCGAGAAACCCTCGAACATCTTGAATCCAGAGGTCTTCAATTAGGGGTGTGAATATGGTAGTTGCCGCTATTGATGCAGGTACAACAGGCGTTCGATGCATGATAGTTGATGCGAAAGGGAAATCTCCGGGTATTTCACGAACCTCTTGGGAATATTACACACCACCGGAGATAGAAATTGGAAAGGAGTTCAAACCTTCTGAATTCTGGAAACTCATATGTTCAGTAATCCAAGGTGCAATCAATAATTCCGGTATAAAGAAATCTGATCTAAAAGCAGTGGCAACAACCAGTCAACGTCACGGTTTGGTCTTACTAGATTCGAATGGAACTGAGCTACATGGCTGTCCAAATATTGATGCGCGAGGAGCAATGACACAATATCTTATCGATGAATCTCTTGGCGAAACCTATCATGAGATTACTGGTTGTTGGCCTCCAATGATGTTCGCACCATCCCGACTTGGGTGGTTTGAGGAGGAGAAACCTGAACTCTACGAACAAATAGGACATCTACTTCCTATTTGCGATTGGATTACTTTCAGACTCTCAGGAATGTATGTTACTGATACATCATCTGCAAGTGCAACTGGTTTTCTTGATGTTAGGACCAACAAATGGAGTGAGGCTGTCGCTTCTGCACTAGATATAGATCTAAGCATACTGCCTGAGATAAGAAAATCCGGTGAAGTGATTGGTGAGGTCACTGCTGAAGCAGAAAAAGAGTGTGGCCTACCAAAGGGACTTCCTGTTGTTCAAGCTGGGGCTGACACACATTGTGCACTTTTGGCCAGCGAATCTAAAGTAGGTGAAATCACAATCATTGCTGGTAGTACTACGCCAGTGATGATGGTTCTTGATAAGCACCTCTGTGTACCTGACCAAAAGATCTGGACAGGTACGCATATGGTGGAAGGCCAATGGGTTTTGGAAAGTAATGCGACATTGACCGGTGCTGTATTAGAATGGGCAATACGACTCCTCTGTCAGAGGTCCGAAGATTCTTTGAAATGTGCTAGAAGAACTTTTGAAGAATTAGATGAACTCGTTTCTGGAATTCCTCCTGGAAGCGATGAAACATATGTCACCCTAGGTCCTAGTGTGATGAACTGTCAACAGATTACTGATGTGAAACAGGCCTTGATGATATTTCCCCAACCCGCCTTACCACATGTCACTCCTCTTGACTCTGCAAGAATGATTCATGCTATTCTTGAGAACGTTGCGTTTGCTATTCGTGGGAATGTTGATCAACTTGAACAATATAGCCAATCAATCGGCGTGAAGACAATTGGTGGAATGAGTCAGTCAAAAACATGGCCTCAACTTTTGGCAAATGTATTGAACAGACCTGTTGCAACTCCTGTTCAATTTGAAGGAAGCCTTTTAGGAGCTGCAATCTGCGCCGCAACAGGAGCTGGTCATTACTCATCATTAGATAAAGCCTCTAAAGCTATGGTTCGATGGAAACCAACTTTTCGACCCGATGACCGCGCAGAACTATATGGGCGATATTATTTGCGATGGAATGAACTAACTAGTCAAGGTGATTAAAATATACGAGAAAGAGAGGAAAGAACTACTCGATATCTGCCTTGAGATGATCAAACATGACTTAGTCATTGGTTCGTCAGGAAATGCTAGTCTTAGAGTTGGAGATCATATTGTAATTTCTCCAAGTTCTGTTCACTATACAGATATGACAGTCGAAGATGTAGTTGTTATTGATTTGGATGGCAACGAGGTTGAAGGAACAAGGAATCCCAGTGTTGAAACACCAATGCATCTTGAGATTTATAGAACTCGTGATGATGCCTTAGCCGTTGTTCACACTCATAGTATTCACGCTTCCGCAATGGCTGTTCTTCACGAACCTCTACCTCCAATACTTGATGAAATTGTACCGAAACTCGGTGCAGGAATACGAGTCAGTAAATATGCTATGCCAGGTACGATGCAATTAGGAAAGAATGTTGCTGAAGTTCTTCAAGAACGAAGTGCTGCTCTGATAGCTAACCATGGGGCTGTATGCATAGCCAAAACCTTGAAAGACGCACTTTTCCTCTCAATTCTACTCGAACGTGCTTGCAAGATATACATGACTGCAAAACAAGCAGGCACACCTACGGAACTTCCAGAAGATGTTGTGGAAGATGAACAGGACATTTGGGAAATGATGCGCGATTTCTGAGAGTGATTTGATGGATGCATATACAGGGCAGATATTAGTTGCAGACTTGTCAAAAGGGGAAACAAAACCCATCATAACTAAACGTGAAATATCTGCAGATTTTCTCGGTGGAAGTGGATTTGCTTCGCGTTTTCTATATGATCATCTTGATGCTACTGTCAATCCTCTTAGTCCTGAGAACATGCTTCTATTCATGACCGGTCCTTTGGCTGGAACACTAGCTCCTTGCACTGGAAGGCATGTCGTTTGTGGAAAATCACCATTGACTAACCTCTGGGGCGAATCACATGTTGGCGGTCATTTTGGAGCCTTTTTGAAGTTCTCAGGCTTTGATGGCATCCTGATTAAAGGTCGTTCAGAGAAGCCTATGACTTTACATATCGAAAATGGGCACAGCGAACTTCTTCCTGCTGATGACCTATGGGGTATGATGACTGGACCTACTCAAGATGTTTTAAAGAAAGCACTAGGTCGGGTCCAAGTAGCATGCATTGGTCCTGCTGGTGAAAATCTTGTTAGATTTGCTAGTATCGTGACAAATGAAAGAGTTTCAGCAAGGTGTGGTCTCGGGGCTGTTATGGGCTCAAAGAATCTCAAAGCAATTGCGGTTGGTGGAACTACCAAACCTTCTCTTCAGAAACCACCTGAGTTCCAGAAATTGGCACAGGAAACCAGAAAGACACTTGCTGAAGCGATGTCTATGCTCACTGCTCAAGGAACAGCAATGTATGTAGACATTGCCATGATGTTCAATGATATGCCAATAAAATACTTTCAAGAGATTGAGTTTGAGGATTCTGAACTGATTAATGCTAAATCCATGGAGGAAATACTCATTGGAAGATCCGCTTGTTACTCATGCCCAATAGGATGCGGACGACGAGTAGAGGTACCCGAATACAACCTAAACAGCATTGAAGGTCCTGAGTATCAAACAATCGCATCATTTGGCTCGAATATGATGATTTCAGATTTGAGAAAAATCGCACTTATGAACCATCTTTGTAATCAGTATGGAATGGACACAATCAGTTGTGGCAGTACTATCGCCTTTACAACCCATCTTTGTGAGATTGGGAAAGCTGATTATGGTTTTACTTGGAATAATCCTGATGCAGTTATTCAAACAATTCATGCTATAGGAAACAGAAAGGGAATTGGCGACATGCTAGCCGAAGGTGCTGTTTCAGTAGCTAAGAAACACTCAGCTGAAGATATTGTACTACATGTGAGAGGAATGGAGCTTCCCAACCATGATCCGCGAGCATTTGCGGGAATGGGGACAATCTATACTGTTGCTTCAAGAGGGGCATCTCACATGGAGGGCGACATGTATAGTGTTGATATGGGTGCAGATGTTAGAATATTGGGAATTATTGGTGGTGACCGACTAGAAAACGAGGGGAAGGGTGTGATTGCTGCAAAGACTCAGGACTTTAGAGCCTTCTTTGACTCAGTAATAATGTGTCAATTTGCGATTGTCCCACCACAACATATCATTGAGCTGCTGAATCTTGCTATAGGCACTTCATATCAACTTGACGACATCTTGAAGATTGGTGCTCGGGCTGTCACCATGAAGAGACTATTCAATCTCAGATGTGGCCTTAAGACAGAGGATGAGAAACTACCTACGGCTTTGTTAGTTCCTCATGCTGATAGTGTTACTGATGATTTCGTCCCAGACACTGACATGCAATTGAATGAATACTATGAATATCGAAAATGGGACCGAAAAACTGGTAGACCATCAAATGATGCACTAGAAGAACTCGGACTGTCAGG
>JBHLRT010000201.1:0-4816 GCA_048882305.1 Candidatus Thorarchaeota archaeon | reverse complement strand
GTTGGGTGAGGGGCGTCTTGTGAATCTCACAGCTGCTGAAGGACATCCAAGCGAAGTCATGGATCTTTCATTTGCGTCTCAATTGAACGCAATGATCTGGATGGCAAAGAACGGTAAGGATCTCAAGCCAGCAGTGTACGAGTTCCCGAAGGAGCTTGACAATGAAACTGCTCTAGCCAAACTCGAAACAATGGGGATCTCTATTGACAAGTGGACTGAAGAGCAGGAACGATATGCTAGAGCGTATGCTGAAGGAACCTAGTCAATACATAGGAATTCCGAAGTTCCTCATGCATGAGTCGCTGATAAGCAGAAATCAGTAAGAAGCGGACTATCAGCGACATACATGCAATTCTATCCTAAAGATACGACTCGCTACACTTCTGCTTAATAGGAGCAATGATCTTTTAGGACTAAACTCCAGCTTCACGTAATAGTTCGAACAAATGAGCACTGAGCCGGTTTGTACCATACACAACCCTGGGATAAGTGACATAATCCTCTACGGATGTTGTATAAATGGCTGCTTTAGCCTCCTCAGCGATTGGTGGACCTTTACCTGGACTGTTAATAATCAGGGCAACATCAACGATTGGTTCATTAGTAGCAATCGTTGACCAATAGAATATTTCTGGATGCTTCTTGTACAACGCCATAACAACATCCTTTCCAGTTGCTTGAGTAGCGTTATAGAAAATCCGTAGGCGGTATTCCAAATCACCTAATTCAAATAAATTGTAGAGAGGATAAGTGTGTATACCACCACCCCCCATTAGATCTTGAAGAATTCTTCGCACTCGTCTGTAGGTGAAACCAGTCTTTTTGACAATCTGAGAGATGGGAAGCCGAGAATCAATTGTCAAACATCTCAGTACACGTAGTTGATCACGTGAGAAGATGACTTTCTTCCCTCTTGTGTTCCCTATCCAAGTGGGGGGTTTGTTTGGATAAAAAAGTTCAATGGAGTGCATCTGTACATCTGTCACGTAATCAAGACTTGTTAGAAAGCGTCGCAGCCCTAGTGTTTCACTAGCGCCTTTCACCATGGCCCAGTACTCGTAGCGTCTATCAGCATTACGGCAGATGTCACAGACTGTGGGGTTACTGGCGATCTGTTTCATCAGTTCTACCGCATCCTCGGACCCATCGGTAGTGACAAAACCAGACACCATCTCAGCACCAAGGGTTTCAGAGCTTACACAAATACCGAACTTCAAAATCACTCTTTTTTCACGAAGCTGGTTTATTCGATTCTTGACAGTATTAGGTGAGATGTTGAATTTCTTTGCGAGCGTTTTATACGGCATCCTGGCATTGCCGCATAGTTCACATATCAGTGCCCAGTCTAGGGGGTCCAATCTATTCACTCCGTTTCTGCTGATTCGGGAAACGATTCTTTGTTGTCAGACTGGTTTGAGTATCCTGTGGACTACCACGTTCCCTATAGCTAGTGCAATTATATACAACAATTTGCTAATAAAATTGGCTTTCAAGAGACTATTTTGCAGATGATAGATACAGATTGTGCTATTGCACCGTACTTTCAGCAATTTTCAACGTCATCTTTCTCCCTTTAATTGATATTCTAGTAGAGGTCAATATTAGTCGCAATATGCTAGTTGTTGGAAGCAACTTAGTGTGTTGTACAACTGCGAAGAATCAGTTTCTGCTTTAATCGAGCTTAGAAAACTGATAGAGAGGCGAAAAAAATGCATAGAGCAAATTTGGTAAAACGAATTGGAGTTGTTTTCGTTGCATTGGCGTTTATCATAGCTTTAATGCCAAGTGTCGATGCTACACAACAGTATCGTAGTACAATGAATGTATCATTCAACCCAGATGTTTTCACAGATCCAACCAATCCCATTTGGATTGGAACCATCAGTGGAGATATCGATGGAACAATGATATTCTGGGCGACAGGACCAATCCCGTCTAAAGACCTAGGCCATCCCCCTGGGTTCCCATGGCAAGTGCATTTCTTTACCGAGTATTGGGAGATAACAACTGAGGATGGGTGGATTCATGGAATTGACAAAGGCAATACTGGCTATTCGAACTGGAACTTCCGAATGAATGGAGAAGTAGTGGATGCAGGTGGAATATACGCAGATTTAGTTGGACACCAAGTACATATGAATGGTCAAATAGAATGGAACGAAGTGTTTGTTAGCGGTATAGCGATAGGTCCAGTCATAATAACCTGAAGAAAGAGAATTGAATAGCAGTAGGGAATCTCAAGATTCAAGATTCTCTTTCATTTGTGCATTAATTGAATGCAATGATCTGGATGGCAGAGTGGCAAGAACCTCAAGCCTGCAGTGTATGAGTTCCCCAAGGAGCTTGACATTGAAACTGCTTTAGCCAAGCTAGAAACCGTGGGTATTTCCATTGACAAGTCGACTGAGGAACAGGAGCGCTACGCTAGAACATATGCTGAAATAACCTAGTCTATCTGAGTAGGATCGAGTCAGCTAAGAGTTTTAGCTCTTCGACTCCTTATCCTTTCTGCGTTTGAGTTTAAGTGCAGTCACCATTCCTTTTTCCTTGAGGACCTTCTTAGAGAGGTCACCTTCGGACATGGAGAAGAACTTACGTCCAAATCGCATTACTTTCTCCCAGTCAATGGGAAGACCTAGACCAGGTCCTCGTGGAAGCTCCAAGTAGCCATCAGATGGAATGATAGGAGATGCGAGTATGCCATCTCTGATTTCAGGTGTCCATGATCCGGGTTCATGTGGATATTCCAGGGGCTGTTCACCATCTGTCAAAGCATGGACATGCATATTTATCAAGAGACCAAGTCCATTGGTCCATGTGTGAGGACTAAAGCCAAGTCCTTTGCTTTTTGCGGCCTCAAGCGTCTTCAGAGTATCTTTGAATCCGAAGACTGTGACATCGGGTTGATAGATATCGAGACTGTCAAAATGGAGGAACATTCGAGCTTCATGCCATCCTGCATTAAGCTCAGCACCTGCTAACTTGATGGAACTGTGTTTTCTAAGCTCTGCCATTTCCTCGTATGCATGCCAGTCGAGGGGCTCTTCTAACCAGTGAATATTCTGATCACTCACCCCATCGACGAATTTCTTTGCACGGTCTAGGTCCCAGAGTGGAGGTCTGTCTACAATGGTCACTGCCCAACCTTGATTTGCATCAATCATGATAGGAAAGTCAGAGTCTATCTGTGCCCTTGTTTCTCGGATTGCCTTGATATCTTCTTCAAGAGTTTTAGACTTCACACGTAGTTTGACACCATTGTACCCTTCTGCCTGTGCTTGCTTTGCAATCTTGGCGTGATGTTTTGGTTCACAGACTGCACCAGTTGACCAATAAACAGGAATTGGTTTATCCTTTCCACCTAACATCTTCCAAACAGGAACATCCTCATTTTGCGCCTTGAGGTCATAGAAGGCAGCCTCCATCCAATAGTTTCTCCACCCTAAATAGGATGCTTCCTTGATTCTCTGATGGGCTAGATCTAAATCACAGGGATCCAAACCAAGAACATATGGAGCTAGTAGACCACCTAATCCCTCTCTTTCCTCACCAAACGCAACTCCTGCGGCATGACCCTTCAGACCTGTGTCAGTTGTCAATTGAAGAAGAGTGAATCGATTATGTGTCTGAGGATATCCTGGAATCCATGACGAATAGAAGGGTTTCTTGAGTGGGATTGAGATATGATACATGTCAACCTGAATAATCTTCAAACCTCACACCTCACACACCTGAAACTGCTAGCAGCCTAGTACTTAGTTGTTTTCAAACCTGAAGTTATTGGAGCTCAGTGACTTTGAGTGGCGTCTTTGCCAAGACCTCGCATCCTGACTTAGTTATCAGAATAGGGGCTTCGTACCTAAATCCGACCTCGTCCTCAGGGACCATGAACTGCATTGCACATATCAACAAGTGATCAGGCTCATAGACATGGTCTGGATCTGTCCAATATTTCATAGGACCTGTGTTCATACCAATTCGCCACTCATCTCCCATGACTCCAATACCGTGTTCAAAACCAGGAACTAGATATTGTGCAACTCCCTTTGTCTCAGCCCAATCCATCATATCATCAGCCATCTTTCCGGGAGTCATTCCGGGACCATACATATGGATGACTTCTGTGATGGTTTCAATGAAGTAATCAGCCAATTCTCTCTGTCTATCTGATACTGGTGATAATAAGTAGTTATGAGAGTGGTCTCCAAGGCCAAGCATGAACATTGCATGCAAATCAACCATCAGTGGTTCTCCGGATGCTGTTTTGCGTCTTGTCGCCGGAGTGCAAGCACCCATTGGATATGAGGTTCGATACCCTGAGGCTATCTCGTTTCCACCCGTGAAGCTCCATGACCACTCGCTTCCTGCTTTTCTCATTGCTGCCTCAGCAATTCCTGCAATCTCAGTCTCAGACATCCCAACCTCAAACTGATCAAGCACAGCAGAATGACCGATGTCAACGATATCTGATGCTTTTCTGAATCGGTTTATTGTCCCTTTGTCCTTCTTCATGGAAAGTTCATCAATGATATCGATGGATTGAATGAACTCAACTCCGGGAAGAGCGTCCTTTAGCATCTTGAACTCCTCTGCAGTCAAGTTACCTTCAGGAAGATAGCAGGACATTCCATGTTCTACACCGACACGCTTCTCTCCAGAGTTTGGTAGATACTCCGAAACAGCATCTGCAATTACATCAATTTGGTGACCACCCCCTAACGGACCAAATCCTCTTACATCATCCAACCAGCTGTCATCTCGCACACGTTCGGCATCTATGACAAAAGTGTAGATTGTAGGCTCATCAGCCTGAGGG
>JBHLRT010000200.1:0-4827 GCA_048882305.1 Candidatus Thorarchaeota archaeon | reverse complement strand
TACAATGGTCTTCAGGATAATGCATTCTTGTGACCTGTGCAAGTTTCAAGCCAAATGAGCAACACACCCGATTACAATGTTCTGAATATCCTCCGATGTTCTCTCGCACATCTCTACTCCCGACGCAATTCACGAACAGAATTTTCTCGGGCTCTTTGCCATCAGATGGACGGACCATATGTGAGTCAGTAGGGCCTGTCGGATGGCTCTGTCTATCGAATTCCAATGATGTTACGACGTTAGGATATATTCCATAACCATACTCGCCGTATTCTAAAGGCCGGTATTCATCAAACCCAGTGGCAACTATTATCGAGCCAACGTTGAGATCGTAGACTTTGTCTTCATCATCATACATGATACAATCTTGTGGACAGACTGACTCGCAGGTGCCACAGCCAATGCACGAATCTCTATCAATTGTGGCAATGAGTGGAATTTGTTGTGGAAAGTTCATGTAGATTGCTTTTCTTAGTGAAAGTCCCCGGTCATATTCGTTTGGAACTTCAACTGGGCATGAACGGATACATAATTGACAACCTGTACATTTCTCCTCATTGACATAGCGAGCCCTTTTTCGAATTGTGACAGTGAAATCGCCCTCTTTTCCAGTGACCTTTTCCACTGTTGATAGAGGATGAATTGTTATGTTTGGATGCTTACCCACAAACGAAGTGAGAGGGGTCATTACACATGCTGAGCATTCTAGTGCTGGAAAGATCTTGTAGATGGCGACGTAGTTGCCACCGATGTTTACTGATCTCTCAATCATGTGAGCATGATGGCCTCCATTTGCCAATCCTAGTGATGCGTTAATCCCTGCCATACCACCGCCAATGACTAGAACATCTGTTGGCTTAGTACTTTGTTTTGGTTTCTGGGCTGACTCGCTGACCATGGGAGCAATCTCCAAGGTACCGTAGTTACGGAAGCTCCTGCGTGATGAACGATATAATCTTTCTGTCAGGGGCTTCACAGCGTTAACTCAATTAATTTGAACACGTTTTCTATGATATCATGGAATGGAGGAGGATTTCCAATATGTAAATGCAATAAGGAGGAGGGAAAATTCCCTCCACCCATCACTAGCTTTCTGTTTTTGGATGTCGAATTTTAAGATAGCCAAACGTAATCGCTGAGAAGACTATCGCAAGCAAATAGAGAATGATTGGAATCCAGAGCGGTTCAAGCATGAATAGTCTGGAGATATCTCTTCCATATCCGCCAAATTGACTTGGTAGATAGATCCATATCACAGCGGCTAGATATCCAAGAAAGACTCCCCACCTTATCTCCCTCCGTACCTTGAATGCAAACATGTATGTAAAAACGAACATGAATGCAAAACCAGTTGAAAACATCACCCAAATTCCAGTTACTGCTTGTGAAAAAGTAGTTGTGGCTACGACAAATGCATGAATACCTACAAAGCTCTCAAGAAACACAATCCATCCTTTATTGATATGAACCACAGTATATGCTAGAGAGACCTGGGTAAAGAGTAGAAACATGTAGAAGAATCCTGTCAACAACTGAGGATCATATGCCATTGGGTGGAACCAAAACGTGTAGACAATTGCCCAAGCTATAATGTAAGGGTGATTCCTCCTAAAGAATCCTGAAACCCTTGCAGTCATTGGTCTACCCATCTTCCTACCCAAGAAGAAGCCTCGACTTGGATTTTCTATAATTAGGATGATTACCAACATTACAATGACTGACCCTTGGCTAGTCCAAATTGGCACATCTTGTGCCAGTCCATCGAACCAGATATGCGTCTGAACTAGGTGTAAACAGATGAAAGCAAGATTGATTGCGATGGCTGCCCAGTTGTATTTTGTCAGTCCTGATGTTGGTTGTGCACGATATCTTGTCAAATTCTTCTGTGCCCAATAAATTGCTCCCCACATCGAAAATTGATGAGCAAGATAGAAAATCCAAACTATGACCATCGTCAGGACTTCGCGATCATTTAATTTCCAGAAATAATCAGCCGCCCCTGTATCTTCATTGAGGAGACCAAGTACAGAATCAAGGAAAGGTCCAACAATCAATATGAGCAGTGTGAATAATACTGCGAATAATAAGCCACCTGCCCATGCATAATATGCTCGTCGAGAACTCATTCCACTAGTTCGCTCCGTTTCTGATTCAACAGTCATGGATATTCCTCTTGCCACAATGATTTTTCCCACGCTTGACCTATATTTTATAAGTCAATTGGTTGGTTCAACACGAATTCAATGGTACTCTGAAGACTATCTTTTACAGTCCTCACAACTCACATATGCATTAAGTCGTTGTCCAACTGGTCTAATCTTCATCTCTGAAATAATGCCATTCCATTGACTTCCTAGGAAAGATATAACTCGAGGTTTGTGAATCCCTGAACTGGTGTCTACATGTCCATAGAAAAGATTCTAGGAATGCTTCAGACCCTTGGAGAACGGTTCGAAGACCCCAAGATCCAACGCCGGTTCAAAGAATACAACAAGACGCTTCAGTTCGTCTTTCCTGATATCGATGCCAAAATGTACATGAAGATTGGCGATGCAGAACTCCTTGAAGTAGCTGAAGGCGAAATGGATGCTGAGCTCCAAGTAACCATGGACTCATTTGTATTCTTTGCCATCATTGAGAAGACAGAGAGCCCAATGGCTGCTTATTCTGCTGGCAAGCTTAAGACTAAGGGTGAAGTACCGGATTTACTCAAACTTCAGAAACTACTCATCTGATTTTGGTTCTTTTTCAATAACCATTGTGACTACTTCACGCATCCGAGCCATCTGGTTTCTTACCTGTTCAGCTCCTTCTTTGGTTAGAACAGCAAAAGTTGTAGGTTTGAGATCAACAAATCGTTTTGAAATACGGATCAGACCCAACTCTTCCAGCTTCCTGAGATGACTAGACAAATTCCCTGAGGTGAGACCAAGCTTCTTCTGCAGAACTGGGAATGTTGCATTTTGTGTAAAATAGAGATAGACCAGAATAGAGAGTCTTGTGGGGACCATAGTCTCACGGTCTTCCTCCATGAGTCCTACCAGTGTAGATAGGAGGTCCCCATCTATACTCAACTTTATCCCTGCCCTTTACTCTCTAGAAGAAGTCGTTCAGATGTGATAAGCATGTAGATCCCCATCACATAGATTCCTCCCATATCAACGACTATCAGTAAGACATAAGCAAGTTCTAGAATCAGAAACATCGGTATAATGCTGAAAAAAACTGCTAATGAAAAGTAAAGATGTTCTCGTGTGAAGATATCTGCCTCTACACTCCTTCTTCCAAGAATATAGTTGCAAAGAAAACCAGTGCCCATGATAATTTGCAAAAGAGGTATGAACAAGAGGCCATTGTTAGTTGAGAATGTTATCAGTGCAACAGTCACGATAGCAACCGCAAGAATCCCCCAAACTACGAAGGGAGCTCTTTGTCCCTCTTTTGGTTCTGGCTCTTTTGGGTATGATTGAGTTAGTGGTAATACTAGTCTAAAAGCCACTAGCCATGAGAAGAATAGGCTGATTCCAACAAAAAAGAGATTTACTAGTACTGGGTCAATAGGTCCAAGATATTTTAGCAGAGACATGTAGATCAGTGTAGCAAAAGATATTCCTCCAGCAATGATGAGGTAGACCAATCCAGAAACCCTACGAGACACTACCTTTGGATACTTATCAATGAGGTCAGTTAGCAGAAGTAGCTGCTTTGCTTTCTCGACCATATCTTCATCTGAAGATGCATTCTCATGATTCAAACAATCACCTCAGTATTGAATAACAAATTCACTTCCAAAACCCCCATAATAAATCTACTAGAAAAAAGAAGTGGAGTCCCTAGTGGGACTCCTAGCGAGAACCGAACTTCTCGAATAGAATGATTCCTACAGCAACAAGTAGGACACCAAGAATTGACACAATCGCTAAATTAGTCCAGATGACAGGAGCTGTTATCGGTGCGCCTCTGAGGAATAGTGTAGTCACTGTATCGGTGAGGTACTTGCTGGGCATGAACTTTGCAATAACCTCGGTTGCGCCTCCCAATGGCATGAACGTTCCAAAGAACATCTGAGGCATGATGAATGCGAAGCTCACTCCCGTTGAAACTTCTGCAGACTTCGATATGGTTGCTGCAATCAGTCCGAAACCGACTGAGACCAAGGAGAATGCTAAAGCAATCACAAAGGTGAACGCAATTCCTGCTGGTCCAGTTGCGGGTCTATATCCTATAGCAAATGATGAGGCTAGTACAAGTGCTACTTGAACAGATGCTATGATCATGTAAGTCAGAGTCTGACTGACCATGTAGTCAGCTGATGAAACCGGTGTGGTTCGCAGTCTCTTCAAGAGACCTTCATCTCTTTCATAAGTCATAGATTGGGCCACAATCATTGTCAGGAAAATCGAAGCAAATGCAAATATGCCTGGAGCCATGAAGTCCCATTGAGAGAATGTTGTTGATTCAACCAATGCGGGACTTGAAATCTCGATTGGTAGATTCAAAGTCATTGCATCACTCCCAAACACTGTATTCATCAGAACTTGCTGTACAAGAGGAGGAACGGCTGATACTGCCATCATTGACCCACTGTCAACATAGAGTCCAATAGTAGTATTTGTCCAAGAACTAGGATCAATAGGAGATCCATAGTATGATACTATACTATCCCCAAACCCTTCAGGTATGACAATGAAGGCATCGAGGTTACCTTGTAGAAGGGCCGACTGACCAGTTGCATTATCATCATATGTATGAACAACAAAGACCTCTGAGTATGTGAGATTGTCAACAAAAGCCACGCTCCAATCAGCTTGCGGACTCGTGGCATCC
>JBHLRT010000199.1:0-4829 GCA_048882305.1 Candidatus Thorarchaeota archaeon | reverse complement strand
GTGCGTCGAACGTTGGAGGATTCATAGCAACAAGGTCTGGGGGGTCTATGTCCTCTCTTTATGGAAAGATTGAGGATATGACTCTTGGACTTCAGGTTGTGCTTCCAGAGGGATCTGTAATTGAAACAAAAGCAGTGCCGCGACATTCAGTTGGACCGGATTTACGTCAGCTCTTTATTGGATCTGAAGGCACATTGGGAATAATCACTGAAGCAGTACTCAGGTTATTTCCTCTCCCTGAGATGCGACGATTTAGAGGTGTCAGTTTTCCTGATGTCCATGGTGGACTTGAAGCAATTCGCAAGATATTCAGAGTTGGTATTCTGCCCTCTGTTGTACGCTTGTATGACCCTGAGGATGCAGCACTGAGTTTCTCTATGCATTTTGCATTTGAAGAAGGACATTGTATGCTCCTTCTTGCTTTTGACGGAACTGCTACGGAAACCGAAATTGATGATAAAAAGTCGCTTGAGATTTGCCTTGATGAAGGAGGCGTTGACCACGGTGAGGGGCCATCAAAACGATGGTGGGAGCATCGCTATGATATGTACTATCCCACCAGATTGACCACCACCGGTTATGCTATTGGTGATACGATTGACATAGTTGCAACTTATGACAAACTAGAGAATGTCTATCACGCAATGAAGGAAGCTATGGAAGCAGAAGACGCTGTGGTTATGTCACATTTCTCGCATATGTATCAGAATGGTGGAAGCATCTACATGATTTTCTTCACATCACAGCCTGATGCTGAAACGGCTTGGGCGACTTACAAAAGAATATGGGACGCCGGTATCACTGCGTGTCATCGCGAAGGTGGAACCATGAGCCATCAGCATGGCGTTGGTCTTTCTAGAAGTACCTACACAGAGAATGAACTCGGTTCTAGTTTCAATGTATTGAAGAAAATCAAAAGTGTTCTAGATCCCAATGGGATAATGAATCCTGGAAAACTGGGTCTGGGGGTGCCTGAGTGATAGAACCTGATAAAATGGCTGAACAGGTTCGAATGTGTGCCGCTTGCCCAAAGATGTGCAGACATGTGTGCCCCACGTTCTTCGCTTGGAGATCCGATGCTCCAACACCTCATGGACGCGCCTTATTGATTCATCAAGAGGTTGTTGGGACTCGAGCGATAGATACTCGTGGCGTAGAGGTATTATATCAGTGCCTGGAATGCAGTCATTGCCTTACATGGTGCAATCCTGAGATAGACATAGCTACAATTGTTGAAACCAAACGTCGGGACTTAGTAAAGTCAAACAAACAGCCAGATGCCATTTCTGAACTGGTTGCACTTGTCAAGAGTACCCACAATCCATTTGGAGAAGAACACTCGAAACGAAATATCTGGTTACAGGTGAGTAAACAGAAAGACAAGAAGATTCTCTATTTCACTGGTTGCACTGCAGCATATCGCGAAACAGGAATTGCACAGAGCACAGTTTCTCTTTTGAATCGACTTGGATTTTCCGTTGAAATCACAACTGATGAGTGGTGTTGCGGAAGTCCCTTATTCCGGACAGGGAATCAAGACGCTGGTTTGGAATTAGCAATGCATAATGTTGAAGTCCTTAACGCTGTAGATGCTGAGGAGATTGTAGTCACGTGTCCCGGATGTTATCGCGTATTAACCAGTGATTATCCTCTTCTCGGTTATAATCTTAACAAACCAGTTCGGCACTTTAGCGAGTTCTTGACCACAATGGTGGATAAGTTACCTTCCAAAGATTTTGATGGAACTATCACTTATCACGACCCTTGTCACCTTGGACGCCATTCCGGAATATATGATGCTCCACGAAAGGTAATTGAGCAAGTTTCTGGAAAATCTGTTGTTGAGATGGAACGGAATAGAGAGAATGCAATGTGTTGTGGTAATGGCGCAGGTCTCCGATCACTATTTCCTGAATATGCTAAAAAGATTGGAGCCGAAAGAACTCAACAAGCAATCCAGATCGGTGCCAAATACCTTATCACATCATGTCCGTTTTGTAAAGAGATGCTCGATTCTCAATCCAAGACTACTCTGACTGTTCTTGATTTGGCAGAGTTTGTCATGGAGAATTATGAGAGCCGCAATGTGAAAACAGATTAGGAATTGAATTTACGGAATTGTGACTATTATGGATCCTGAAGAGATGCTTCGCTTGAAGGTGCGGCTTTTAGCTGAAGGAGCTCGGATTCCTGAAGGCGAACAGAAAGGTCGAAAGGGCGGTGCTGGTCCCGTTGGTGCCAGATATTTTATTCTTCCAAATGGTCGGACCTGCGGAATTCCTATCAGACAAGGAAACGCCGCAAGGATATACAATTCTGCAACACTCGAACCGACAGATGATTCAGAAATTTGGATATATGATGATAGTCTAGAACTAAGAACTATCCCACGCCCCAAGTTCTATGACCTGAAAACAGAAGATGGTATTCCATACCCCAAACTAGCATTATTACATGGTGCTCATACTCTTGCAACCACTGTTTATCAAACATGCAGATATTGGACATATGGGACTCAATGTAAGTTCTGTACCATCCCAACTTCTTATGTGGCCGGTGCTACTATTCTTGAAAAAACTCCAGAGCAATTTGTTGAAGTTCTACAAGCAGCTGAGCATGAAGGTGTCGTAAAGAATGTTCTATTAACAACAGGGACTCCGGAAAATCCTGATGATGGGCTGAAACTCTTAATTCGCATGGTCGAAGGTATTCGTGAAGCCAGTAGTATTCCTATTGGAGTTCAGTTTGAACCATTGGTGAACAAGGATTTGATTCGCGATATAGCCAATGCTGGTGCAAACGCAGTTGGTATGCATATTGAGAGCGCTGATGAATCTATTAGGGAGGAAATGTGTCCTGGTAAGTTCCAGTATGGTCCTCTTGCCTTGTACCAACGTAACTGGCAACATGCCTTGGACTTCTTTGATAGAGGAAATGTAAGTACATTTCTACTCTATGGACTGGGTGAAGATATAGAAAAGACTCTAGCGTTGGTTGAGGAATTAGCAGAGGTTGGTGTTCTACCAGTGGTCACTCCTGTACGTCCATCCCATGGTAGTCAGCTTGCAGACTTTGTTCCAACTTATGTTGGGAATCTTGATTCATCAATCGAATTCTACAAGAAGATTGGAACTCTGCTTTATGAAAATGGACTTAATCCAGAGAATACATTTGCAGGATGCCACAAATGCGGTGGATGCACACCTAACCAAGAAGCATATGATTGGGCAGTTTGGAATGGGAAATGAGCACAAAGATAGCAGTTATAGCCTTCAATTCTCTTGCATATGCTGAGAAACATGGAAGAATATCCTGCTGAAGAGATTCGTATCATTGAATTTGGTGAGGAAGATGCCATAGAAATCTCAGAGCTCTTCCGGTTGGTCTGGCCGCTTGCAAAGGAATACCCCGAGCATTGGCGGAAACACAGGATGTATTCTCCTGAACAAATTATCGAAGATATGCAACATGGGTATCATTATTTCGGGAGTCGACTTGAAGGACGGATAGTAGGCCTATACAAAGCAAAGATCACCGAGAAGGGTCTCTACGGTGAGCATCAGACTGTGCGGTTAGAGTGTAGAGCCACAGGTCTCGCTTCTGCAATGTATTTACAATTTGCTGAATATGGTCGAACACATGGCTGTGTACGTAACTACTGCAATATCCTAGTAGGTCAGGAAGTTGGTGAAAAACTCATGAAGAAGTATGGATTTCGCCCTTGGGGTGAACCATATGAACAGTCTGAAGGAATGCTAGTCCAGATGTATGAGCGTCTTTTATGAAGGCAGATGCATATACTTCAGATATGTTAGTATCTCATAGAAATACTTTCCACCAAAGATGCCACTAGTCTTTAGTCCCCCAAGATGAGGATAATAATCATCAAAGTGAAGGTGGTCAGTATTGACAGCTACTCCTGGAGCTTCTATCTCATCAAAGAACCGATGCCAGATTTCAGGGTCCTCACTATAGACCGAAGTTCGAAGTCCATAAGGTGAATTGTTTGCTTGATTGATAGCTTGCTCAAATGAGCTTATTTTCATAACCGGTAAAACTGGTCCGAATGTTTCATGATACCAAATTGCGCAATCTTGTGGGACATCGCTAAGAATAGTTGGTTTATAGAACAAGCCTGAGCTATCCCGTTCTCCTTGTGCATTGAGACGATAGCCTCCTGCTTCTAGTTTTGCTCCTTTACTCAACGCTTCTGTAATCATGTCTATATTCTGATACAGTGCACGAGCTCCAACTATTGGCAGATCTGTAGTGGGATTCGCTGGTAGACCAACCTTCAGTTTATCGCTTTTCTCTATCAGTGCATCAATGAAGTCCTCATAGATTGCCTCATGCAAGAAGAGCCGTTTAGCTGCCAAACATATTTGTCCCGAGCCAAAAAACCTAGCGTGGTTTACATAGTCAGTTACTTTATCGATATCAACATCTTTCCAAACTAGGCTTGCACCACTACCTGCTAATTCAGGAACGAAGTGGAGACCTCTCTTCACCGCTTGTGACATCAATTCAAGACCGATATCAGAATCTCCATAGTACACCATTGCGTTGAGATGTGATTTGTTCACCATGTATTGAGCGATGCTTCGTGCGGGACCAATGACTGATTGAAATGCACTTCGTGGGAAGTCCAATTCACTCATTGCTTCGGTCAAAACATATGCCAGTTCCATATTTGTCAAAGGCATTTTCGAAGGTGTCCTGGTCACTGTTGCATTGCCTGCCCAATAGCTTGAGATAATTGCCATACCTCCCAATCCAATAGCCGCATTGTAAGGCGGAAAGATACCTACCGCACCGAAAGGATAACGACT
>JBHLRT010000198.1:0-4842 GCA_048882305.1 Candidatus Thorarchaeota archaeon | reverse complement strand
TTCCTACCTTCACAACTCCATCGAACTCATCTATCTTCTCACCAAGGGCAATCCTTAGACTATTCATTGCTGAGAGCAGAACCCGAAGGGTGGAGAGAGCTGAAATATGCATAGCTGTTGGAATAACATCGTTACTAGACTGTGACATGTTCACAGTGTTGTTTGGATGAACTGGCGATTTGGAACCTCGTGGGTGACCGAGTATCTCATTGGCTCGATTACTGAGAACCTCATTCATGTTCATGTTCGTCTGAGTCCCAGAACCAGTTTGATAGATATCGACTGGAAATTGGTCCTGATGCTTACCTTCAAGGACTTCATCAATTGCTGTTTCAAGCGCATCATAGATATCTTGAGGTATCAGCTTGGCAGCTTTGTTTGCAATCAGGCACGCCTTCTTCACTTGAGCTAGAGCATGAATGAATTCGGACGGGAATGTCTTTCCACTGATCTGGAAGTTCATTATAGCCCTCTGGGTGTTAATACCCCAATAGACATTCGCAGGAACATCTAGTTCGCCTATCGAGTCCTTCTCTCTTCTCGTCTTTTCCACTTTCGTGGCCTCCAGAGATCTGACGAATTAATCTAAATCATCAAATCATCAATAATCTGTTGGACATCCTTAAGGTTAGTAACATGGTCCTTTAGAGGTACGTCTTCTGGCAAAACAATATCTGCCGCTAAATCAGGTGCTTCAATCTTGTAGAACAGTCCAATTGGAATCTTATCTCCGCTGATAAGAGCTTTCTCAAGTGCAGCTATTCGGTTTGTCACATCATGACCTTCATCCTGCAGTGAGTAAGTATTCTCATTGTAGAACTTCCAAGTCAATTGGCGATTCCAAGTTTGGCAAGGCTGGAGAATGTCAAGAACAGCAAAGCCTCGATGTTTCACAGCTTCAACCATCAAATCCACAAGAGCTTTCTGATCTCCAGAGAAACCTCGAGCAACAAAGGTCGCACCTGCAGTAATTGCTTGAGCTACTGGGTTTGCTGGGGCCATAGGTGCACCGGGCGGGGGTGGTGAAGTGTTTGAAATATAACCTCTCGGTGCTGAAGGTGAGAACTGTCCTTTTGTTAGACCCATCACGCCGTTGTTATGAATGAACACTGCTAGATTGACATTTCTCCTAGCAGCATGAACGAAATGTCCAAGTCCCTCACCAAGTGTATCACCGTCACCTGCATGTACAATCACTTCTAGATTCGTATTTGCCATAGATATTCCAGTTCCCACTGGAATGGGGCGCCCGTGAATTGTATGGAAACTATTGAGACTTCCAATGTAATGAGGTGCCTTTCCTGAGCATCCAATTCCAGAAGCAATCACAAGATTGTGCACCGGAATATCCAGATCTAAAACAGCTTTCTTTAGCGCTGCAAGGATTCCAAAATTTCCACATCCTGTACACCATGTCACTTTTTGCGGTTGTTCTAATTGCTCAGGAGTTGTCATTTGATACCAGCCTCCTTAATCTCATCAACAATCCATCTCGCTGTCATAGGTCGCCCATCATACTTGTTGATATGGTAATCAGCTGTTATACCAGTAGCCATCTTCACAAGTTGAGCAAATAGTGAAGTGACATTTTGCTCAATAGATACTATCTGCTTCGATTTGCTGAGAACTTTTCGCAGCTTCTCTGTCCGTAATGGATAGATATCGCAAAAGTGCAAGTGATTGATTGATACACCTGCATCCTTCAAAATTTGCATGGCTTCATTTGCCGCACCCCACGTTGAGCCCCATGTGAGAAGTGTCATTTCCGCTCCTTCGTCGCCATAGAGTTCTGGAGGATTCAAAGATTCCAAGATAGCGGGAATCTTGTTCATTAACTTAGCAACCATTTTGTTTCGAGTATCAATATCCTCAACTATGTGCCCATCCTCACGATGAACATTTCCAGATGCTACAACTGATTTACCTTCATCTCCAGGAAATGCTCTTGGTGAAATACCATCATGCGTAAGGAGGTAGCGCTTGTATTCGGAATCTGGTCCACTATTGTCTAGTTTACCTCGGTCAACTTTTACACCTGAAACATCAATTCGTGGAATGTTCATGGAAGAATCTGCCAGATATTGGTCACCAAGAATCATAACAGGAATCTGAAATTTCTCTGCAATGTTGAAAGCTCTTGTCGCGACATCAAACGCTTCTACTGGATCTTTCGGAGCTAACAGAATTCGTGGGAACTCTCCCTGACGTGCAAAAGCCATCTGGAAAAGATCACCTTGCTCTGTGCGTGTTGGGAGCCCTGTGCTTGGACCTGGTCTTTGAGCATTATAGATGACAATAGGCGTCTCGGACATTCCAGCAAGTCCAACTGCTTCGGTCATAAGTGAAAAGCCACCGCCAGAGGTTGTCACCATAGATCGGGCACCACCATATGATGCTCCAAGAGCCATACAAATAGAAGCAATCTCATCTTCGGTCTGTAGAGTTCCAATTTTGAGATTTCGTGAGTTTGCTACGATGTCCTGAAACAATGAAGTAGAGGGACTCATAGGATAGGAAGAAACCCACTTCACATTGGCTGCCATTGCACCTAATGCTATAGCTCTGTTACCTGTGAGAAGGAGCCTGTCTTTGCAGGGTCCAGTTTCCAAAGTATCAAGATTGTATCGACATGTACCTGTGAATTTCTCCGTGGTCAAGTCATAAAGGGCTTTGGCGACTGCAACATTTCCTTCGACAACCTTCTCACCCTTTCTACCAAAAATTCCATTTAGTGCTTCCTCTGCAAGTTTGAATGGAAACTTGATAACAGATAGAATTGCACCAAGGGCTGCGGCGTTCATCATCCGAATGTTGCCACCCACGTCTTTGGCAGTCTTCTCTAACGGAGCAGAATAATGACATGCTTCTAAGTCATCGAACTCTATCGTGTCATCGAAAATAATCACACCCTCTTCGACAAGCTTGTCTCGTTTTCCGACTACGGCATCTCGAGAGAGAGCCACGATTACATCGATGTAATCCACAGGTGCGTGAATTGGTTTGTCACTCACTCGAACCTGTGTGAAATTGTATCCACCTCGGATTCGAGATTCAAAATCCTTGATTGTAAAGGTGTAAAAGCCAGCTTGTACAAAGACCTGGGTAAGTAGGTCTCCAATAGTATCAATACCTTGGCCAGCCTCTCCGCCAATGTTGAATGTAATGTCCATGTGAACTAGACACTCCCATATTGTACTGCAAACAGTTGTGCCATTCTTATGTCCTTTGCTAGAGGCGGATTGGTTATGCAATAATTGTTGGTTCGGGTTCAGGCCCAGGTATCCTGAACATGAAAATTAGACCAGCCAGAAACTGAACAGGGATGGGCCAAACAAATCCATTGTAATAGAAAATCGAGGAAACTTCAACCAGTAATTCTGGGAAAATAAGACTAATGGCACCAACCAGAATCGCCATCTTTCTCGTTGTCTTTCCTTGATAATATCGGAATATTTGAGCAACATAGAGTAGATTGAAAATGCTGAGAGTAAAAGCCATCATCACATAGGAAAATGACATGGTGTAAAATTGGTAGTAACCAAAGATATTCCAGCTGAAAGCCCAAAAGAACGCATATACTCCGGGACCAATAATCAAATCATAAAGATAGAACCAAGATGTGTACAACCCTAGAGGTACAATAAGAGTGACTATAGTCATGAAAAAGGCAATCACTGCTGGACTAACACCAATCAATTCGGGTTCTGAATCTCTAACATCAGGCATATCAATTACTCCCCAAGCCATTCTTCTTTCTCAACAAGGGATTTCCCGTCACTCGTGACTTTGCGTTTCGGTCTTCTTGTGCTTTTCCATGACCACCAAGAGAGATCTAATCGCATACCAGACCATGGAGATATGACCTCTGGACCTTCAATTCTCCATAGTATCAATAGACCAATGATGAATTGAATGGGAAGAGGATAGACAATCACTACTAGACCGCTGAAGTACAGAACTAGAATAGTCGGAAGGAGAACACTAAGGAGCCCTATAGTCATAGCTGTATATTTCGTTGTTTTAGCTTGATAATATCGTATTATCCAAATGGCAAATACAACATTCAATATGCACAGAGGTAATGTTAGAAAGAGGTCCATATTGAATGCCCTAAAACCACCTCCAAAGAGTCCTCCAGAGCTATAGATCCAGAGCAGCGAATAGATATACCAGTCTGTTCCATATGGACTAGTTCCGCTAGGAATCATTCCAGAAGGAATCATGAGAGTGGCAATGATCAAGAATATGGCAATGACGCCAGGGCTTGTTCCGTAGAGTTCCAACTCAGTTGTAAATTCCTTCGAAGTCATTACAGACCCTCCGTTCATTTCTCTGATTCCTAGTTTGATAAGCCCTTTGATTGTCAGAGAATCGTATTGTGTACGCAATGGAATTATACTGAAATTCCGATGTCCTTTGCTAGAGACGGATTGGTTATGCAATAATGGTCGATTCAGGTTCAGGTCGATTACTCCTCAAGCCAGTCTTCGTCCTGTGAGGTCTGTGTCTTATCTTCAACTTTGACCACCTGCTTCTGTCGCTTTCCTCGCTTCCATTTCCACCATGAAACATCTATTCTCATCCCTGACCATGGAGATATGACCTCTGGACCCTCAATTTTGTGGAGGATGATCAGTCCCAATATGAATTGGAAAGGAAGAGGTATGACAAGAGCCATACGTACACTTACCACGGACATATACAATGAGCCAAAGAAAGGAAATAGAACACTGACTAACCCAATCATCAAGACTGAAAACCGTGAACTCTTTCCCTGATAATATCTCACAATCCAGTAGGCAAAAAGCCAGTTCAGAAAGGTTAATTGTAGTAAGGAATTGG
>JBHLRT010000197.1:0-4851 GCA_048882305.1 Candidatus Thorarchaeota archaeon | reverse complement strand
CGCTTATAGCTATAGCTCACCCAACATTCAGGGATGGATTACTAGAAGCTGCGAAGGAGATGCGTTATGTGTTTGAGGATCAGGTGCCTTTCCTATCAAGGGGAACTTACTTCCCAACTGAGTATGAAGCACAACAAGATTTTGAAGGACCTGAAGGTCCAATCACAGTTCACGCTAGATTGATTCGTCCTGATGATGCTGATAGAATCAAGGATCTATTTTATGATCTTAGCGAGGAGTCCATCTTCTTTCGATTCCTGACTCCATTAAGAAGCCTACGTAGACAGACTCTGCAAGAATTCTACTATGTCGACCAAGAATCAGACATATCCATCGTAGGTGTACTGAAGGATTCAGAGGATTGTGAGAAAATAATCGCTGCCGGGAGATATCTTTTAAACAGGAGCACAAACCAAGCCGAATTCGCATTACTTGTTCATGATCAATATCAAAACAAGGGGATAGGAACTTTCATACTTACGCAAATGATGCGAATAGCAAAGAGCAAAGGTGTAGGAGCGTTCATTGCATATGTCCATCCAAAGAATATCAAAATGATTGATTTCATTCATAGAACTGGTAAGTTGATAGAAAGTAAACTGAGCATTGAGGATGACCAATACACATTCCTACTAAATCTTTGAAAGCATATGGTGATATTTGGCCTTTTGATAGTCGATTAGCCAACATGTGAATTAGTCTAAACTTGAAACATCAGATGGCAAAGTATGACCACGTCCAAACCCATTTATCGTTAACTATTGTTTACTGTTTTGTGGTTTTGATGTATCAAGGAGATTTGGTAAGGCTAAGACGATTGGAAGATAATGATGTTCCTTCATTTTTTCCTCACTGGAATAACTACAGGTTAAGACAGTACCTTCCAACGCCATTACCTAGTAGTACAGAAGACATGAAAGAATACATACAATCAGCAAACGAAAGTTTCTCGAAACGAACGGGATTCACTTTTGGGATTGAAACTTTAGAAGGAAATAAACTGGTCGGAATTGTCAATCTAGTCAATGTGAGTTGGATCAGTCATAACGCAGAGATCGGAGTTCTGGCAATATTTGACCCAGATTCGTGGGGCAAAGGATTTGGTTCTGACGCGTTGAAAGTCCTTCTTGACATGGCCTTTTCTGTCCTTAACTTGCATAGTGTCTATCTTTGGGTCGTTGGTTTCAACGAAAGAGCTATCAAGTTCTATGAAAAGATTGGATTTGTCAATACTGGAAAATTACGTGAGATGGCCTATAGAAACGGGACTCGTTACGATGTCATCACAATGGACATCCTTCGTTCTGAATTTGTTGAGAGATATGGAATACATCCGAAGTACGGAGCAGAATGAATCCTCTCTATATCAGTGGTCTATTTCAACCAAAGGTCTCAAGTAGAGCTTATTCTAACGGTAACAATACCGTGTGTTGAATTGTCAGAAGAGAAAGAATATGTCATATGTACATCAAAGGATAGAAGTGTGTGCGTTGCGTGCGAGATAGATGGCAAGCTGAACTGCAGATTCGACGAGGACCTCGTGAAATGCTTCCGTAATAGGCACATACCATATAGAACCCTCCAATTATTTGTCGCAGGTGTTACATCATTCCTGATTGGAGTATGGTGGCCCTTTCTTCTCTTTTCAATAATACTCATTCTGAACTTCACAATTATTGAAACTCGATATCTCTGCAGACATTGTCCATTTTATGAGAAAGAAGGCGGGTCTTTGGAATGCATCACGCTCAAAGGATTGCCAAGACTTTGGAAGTTTGATCCCTCACCAATGAAGACATCAGACAAGATCGGAATGACACTTGTGGGCGGTTTCATTGACGTGTTCCCTATCCTCTGGGCAGGCTATTCCGTATGGGTTCTATACTCAATTAATGCAGAACTTTTGTCAATCATTTCGATGATAGGATTGACAATAGTATCTATCATCGCAGCAGGATATCTTGAGGAGTTCATAGGCAAGAATTACTGTAAGAGATGCGTGAACCTATCATGCATGATGAACAAGGTTCCCAAAGAACTGAAAGACGAGTTTCTACAAAAGAATCCTGAGATGTTAAAAATCTGGGAATCATGCGGCTATGTAATTGGAAACATGTCAACTGAGAAACAACGATGATACTAGAGGACTGATTATTCCAAATCGATCCACTCTACACTATGGCTTTGTGAATCCATTTTGAGAATGATTTCGCCACTAGGGTCAATGATAGATGACTCTCCGGAAAAAGTGCAATCACCCTCGTTTCCAACTCTGTTTGCAGATGCTGTGAAAACACCATTTTCTATAGCACTATTTCTCATCGCATCGCGCCAGCGGTAGTTTCCACTATTCACAGGATGAAAGATGAAATTCGCACCTCTTGTCGCGGCACTCTTAATTCTCTCAGGAAAGTTCCACTCAAAGCAGATGATGACACTAAATACTAACTTTCCAAACCTAAAGATTGGTGGCTCAAGCGGACCTCTCAAAAACCATTCATTCTCAGGTCCCCAGAGATGATGCTTTCGATAGGTTCCCAAGTGAGCCCCGTTTGCCATTAATGCTGCTGAATTATAGAGACCATTCTTTGTTAACTCGTTAATCCCAGCCACAACAAGATGTCCTTTTCGAGACCATTTGACTAATTCTTTTGAAAAAGGACCTGTGGGAATCTTCTCAGAACTACCCTGTACATTTTCATAGGAATCAAAATAATAGCCAGAATTGGCCATTTCTGGAAGAACTAACACATCTACACCATTACTATCCGCAGCATCTAGTAGTTCCTTTGCCTGTTTCACATTGAAATCGATGTCCCCGAGTTTCAATTCCATTTGTGCAAGACCTAACCGCAATTAAGTGAACACATCCACAGATTGTCCAAAACTAACTGTTCTAGTACCTTACTATAACATTGCTATTAGCGCAGAAACAGGCATATCTGTATGGCTATAGAAGGATAAGCTAATAAGCCAAAATCAACGTGCGTCAAATCGCCACAGTATCTATGGCCCAAGTGGTGTAAGCTGATATAACCAGTCAGGCACAATGGCAACATCAAGGATTGTGGCTCCTTGGCCGGGGGTTCGATTCCCCCCTTGGGCCCCATTTGTGTTGGAGGGACAAATTTGTCAGAGAATGATTACTCAAAGTTAGAGAAGCAAGTTAGACGTTTGTGGGCAGCATTAGTTCTTCTTTTTCTGATGATTATTATCATAGTAACAGTCCTAACATTCAATTTCATACAGTTCTATGATATGGTCATTTTTGATCACATAGTCGTTGCATTTGATTATATCTCAACTTTTGTCATGACACTTGGTTTAGTATTGGTTTCCTTTGCTGTGATTATTTTCGCTGTAGCTAAACATGACTAATTGAAATTTGCATGAGTCAGGTATTGAACAACCGTAAAACGGTATGATTTCCCCTTCGAGCCCTGTTTCTCTTGGATTCACTACTTCATCCATTACTCCGATACATTGATTGAAAAGCGGGTACATTCCGAAATAACTGTGATATGAATTTGCGGATCTGGGAGATGGATCTTGGCGACGTAATTCCTCAGTCAATCTACAAATATCGAACTGTGTCAATCAAACATCTTGAGGACCTAAAAGAGGAGTTCCAGGTTCTGGATTCTAAAGGAAAAGTTGGTAAGAATCCTGTATTTAGAAGCTATATCGAACAACAACAACCCCATAGTCTGCCTGAGTCATTCCCAGATGCTAAATCTATCGTAGTGATGGCTGTATTCACTCCTTTGATGATTGCGAAGTTTCATTATCAGGGAGCCATTCATGAAATAATGGTCCCTCATTACTATGATGACGGAATTACGGAAGATCACTTGAAGAACACTATATTGACCAAAATCATCGGAAGTCAACAATATCGAGTTGAGAATGCCAAAATGTATGTTCTTCTCAAACGAATTGCTGTTCGGACCGGACTGGGAAAATATGGTCGAAACAATCTGTGCTATGTTGATGAAATGGGAAGTTTCGTGAAACTCTTCGCATTCTTCACTGACTTTGTGTTTGAAGAGGACAGTTGGAAAGAAGTAGAGATGCTGGATCAGTGTACAAACTGCAAAGTGTGTCTTATGCAGTGTCCTACTGGCAGCATTTCCGAGGGAAATTTTGTAATCAATGTGGAGAAATGCCTTTCCCTGTACAATGAAGTACCCGGTGAATTTCCAGCCTGGATAGATTCAGATGCGCATAACGCCCTCATGGGCTGCATGAGATGTCAACTGATATGTCCTGCAAACAGTGAGGTTTCTAAAAAGATACAACAGCTAGATTCGGTATCCGAACAAGAAACAAAGAAGATTCTAGATGAGTGTCCAGATGATGAGTTAATTCATTCACTATCTGTAAAGCTTCGCATGTTCACACCTGAGAGTGCATATTACTTCTTCCCGGTGATATCAAGAAACCTGAGGGTTCTATTACTAAAATAACAATAATGGGTAATGTATTGTCTAAGATGCACTAACAATGTAATGATGTTGGAGATAATGATTCTCCTAACAAGAGCCCGATTCCCCCTTCGAGCCTCATTTCTTACTCATGTCGTTTTAGAAAATCCAACATGACTTTTGAAAAAATATCCACTTGTGAGAGGACTGCCATGTGATCAGCATTCGGGATTATCGATAGTTCAGAGTTTGGTATCATTCGGAAAATTCGTATTGGGTCATCCAGAGGACCGACTTCGTCTCGGTCTCCGCTCAAAATCAATGTTGGCACCGAGATCTTTCTTACTCTATCACCTGGGAATTCATTAGGATCCATCCATAGCTTCGACAGGTTAGTGAATAGTTCTTTCCAATATTCCTTACCATA
>JBHLRT010000196.1:0-4856 GCA_048882305.1 Candidatus Thorarchaeota archaeon | reverse complement strand
CATCTGATTGACGTATAGTCCACCGATAGCTGAACATGTCACCAATTTCTACTCCCCATTGAAAACCGTGATTAATTGTTCCTTCTGTGGCGATGACTGGAAATACTAGAATTAGCAATAGACCAAGTGTCTGACTTATTCTTTTTGGCCTCATTCCCTAAAACCATGGTGCCATTATGAAAACTCAGTAATTAATCCATTGGAACCATTCTGGGAATTATGCACTCCTGAGGAGATGTTCGATTTCGTTCATTGACCTCATTTGTGCCCCCGCAGAATGTCTTATATGGCATTAAAAGAAGGAACAATTGAACTAAACATGCCTCATTACCTAGATACTCTTGACGACCTCCGTGAGGGACTTGACACTTTTGTCGATAAGTGGGCAAACATTCAGAGGAAGTCTGTGAAAGCAATCCAAGCTGTGACCAACACAATTATGCAAATAGAGCATTTGGATGGACCACTAGGTAAGCTAGAGAATTTTCAGAACATCCGAGAGAATGCAAAGGGTATTCTCCTAGTCACTCTTTATGACAAATTAGTACCCGCCCTCGAAACTTCGATTCGCGAGTTCACAAAACTGATGCACATGTTTGAGAACCTTCGGCAAACGGCCTCGAAGATTCAGACTCTCACAGAAACTATGCGCGGAAATCTCCAGGACTCACCGGAGCTTGAGGATCTAGTAGGATTTCTTGATTTGATCATGCTAAGTGTCCGTGACATTTTGAATATGTATGAATCAGAGTTTTTGGTCAAACTCACAATCTTCCGGGACTTTGAAGAAGGCGCAATTGAGATTGGTGTTGTCAGTAATTATCTGACCATATGGGGAATTGAACCGAACATTGAACAGCATGCCCGAGACAAATTACTCAAAGACCTCGATGAGCATGTTGAGCTTTTGAGAGATGTCTTTGCAGGTAAGACCGGAATCAGAATCCCCGATGCCTACAAGAAGATTCAGCTTTGATTCGATTAGATTGAAACGAAAGAGATAACTCATGCTACTGGAGCTAATATACACATGAGTAGCTCACGTGGGACAACTTGGATACGGATGCTTGATAATATCGTTGGCATCATTGTAATTGTAGTTGCCATTGTAGCTGTGCTAGAAGTGGCCTTCAGTTTTGTTTACACACTCGAGATTATGTTGGTTGGCTTAATTGCAATGGGACTGGCTTGGATTGTTATGGGTGTCTATGTTCTACGTACTTATCCATATGTTCGCGTTTTTATGATATTGACTGGATTGGCCGCCATAGCTATATCTCTC
Source organism: Candidatus Thorarchaeota archaeon (assembly GCA_048882305.1). Lineage (GTDB taxonomy): Archaea > Asgardarchaeota > Thorarchaeia > Thorarchaeales > Thorarchaeaceae > SMTZ1-45. The sequence goes on along the minus strand of JBHLRT010000196.1, from coordinate 3,574 downwards.
GTAGACTTCATTTTCATTTCCTTGCCTCCTGATTATTTAATCCTATATCCTGCAATTGCTATGTTGCTTGTTGGTGGCTCACGGTTAGTTGTAGGATTCTTTGTTTCAGAAATCGATCTTTGGATTCGAATGCTTCAGGGTCTAGCTGGAATACTTACTTTGAACCTAGCAGCCTTTGTGTTCATCTTCCCAGCAATCAATTTTCAAACGGTCATCGTACTACTTGTAATCACATACCTTGCTAATGGACTTGTTAGATTGATAGTTGGTCTTACTGATGTGAAGCAAAAAATCATCCAGATATGTCAGGATGACAGCTCTTCAGCTGAAACATGACTTCTGGATTATCTTATCTCATTTCTTACGAGAATATGAGTTCATAATACTACATTCGTCTGGCAATTCTCTTTCTCACTTCCTCAACAATGAAAACTGTTGATGAAAGTGTAAAGACCAGCAACCAATCTAGTGGCGCGATATAATTGAGTTCAAATAAGGCTCCCAGTGGTGGAATGAGAAATAGGAGGCTTACTAGGATGATATCTACAAGATAGACAACAAGTAGCACCTTATTCTTCAGGATTCCCATTTCAAATGCTGATTTTGTTGGAGATCGACAATTCTGCGCACTAAACCATTGCACCACAATCAATGTCACAAATAGCATCGTTCTGAGCTTATCTTCTTGACCAAAATAAATGAAATAGACTGTCATTACAATAGCTGCCATGCTGACTCCATAAAACAAAGCTCTGCTCAGGGTTTGCTTTGATAGAACTCTTTCTTTCTTTGATGTTGGAGGTTGGTTGAGTAGTCCTTCTTCTTTAGGTTCAAGTGATACCGCTATATCCAACATTCCATCAGTAACAAGGTTGACCCAAAGAATCTGAAGCGGTAATAATAGTACTGGATTTGTGAAGAGCAACAGCGTTGCTAGGATAACAAAGCTCTCAGCAAAATTCGTTGAAGTGAGAAACAGTACAACACGGCGAAACGTGTTTAGAATATGTCGTCCTTCATCAATGCCGTCAACGACAGACTCGAATTTTTCATCCTGAAGAACAATGTCCGCAGCTTCTTTTGCGATATCGGTTCCGGTAATTCCCATGGCAATACCAACATTAGCTTGCCGAAGTGCAGGACTATCATTCACTCCATCACCAGTCATACTTACTACTTTGTTCTGTTTTTGAAGCGCCTTTACGACTCTGAGTTTGTGGATTGGACTAGTTCGTGATAAGACAGTCGCACGTTTCTCAAGTGCAACCTCTAGCTCATCATCATCCATGACATCAATGTCATCGCCAGAGAGACCTGTATCACCGAGCTCTGGTTTGAAAATACCAACTTCTTCACCTATGGCTTTGGCAGTAAGTTCATTATCACCAGTAATCATGATGACGCTAATTCCTGCTCTTTCGCATTTCTTGATGTAATCCGAAACTCCCTCGCGTGGTGGATCGTTGATTCCACACAGTCCAATGAACTTGAGGTCTCTTATATCGTCGGTGGTGATTTGTAGTTGATTTGATGGTACATGCTTAATCGCACATGCTAACACTCGTAAGCCTTGTGATGCAAACTCACTTACGACCTCTGTTGTTCCAGAAGGTGTTTCCAAAAATTCCTCAACTCTTTCTGGTGCACCTTTCACAACTATTAGATTTTCATCGCTTCGTGATGAAGAAAGAGTTTCGAGATGTATACGGGAGCTCTGTTGGTGGAGAGTAGCCATGTACTTCCTATCACTAGTGAAAGGAATTTCAGAAATCCTTGGCCATGATTCATTCAATACATATTTGTGTAGACCTGCTTTCTCCAATGCGACAATCAATGCTGCCTCAGTTGGAGAACCCCGTATCTTCCAGACTCGATTCTTCCCTGTGCATTTAGCAATGGTTTCTTCTTTATCCAGACATTCCATGTACAACTCAGAATCGTTGCATATGGCCATGTATGTCAAAAGAATCTCAAGATCAGGAAACTGATCAAGATGTTCTCGATCTATTTTCTTGTCCCTACCACTGTCATGACCTACCTCTTCATGAAGAGATTCTGATCTAAGACAACCGATTGGTCCACAGCCTTCAAGAAATATTCCTCCATTCTCAACATCAAAACCTTCTCCACTCACCTCATAGAAATGATGCGGTGTGAATATTCTTCTGACCATCATTTGATTTCTAGTAAGTGTCCCTGTCTTGTCCGAGCAAATCACATTCACCAATCCGAGCGTTTCTACAACACTAAGATTTCTCACGATGACATTCTTACGTGAAAGTCTGTATACACCAACTGAGAGAACAATAGTGATTACAGCAATGAGGCCTTCAGGAATTGCAGATACTAGGGCTGAAATTGAGAATAGAATCAGCTCGAATGTTTCAATGCCTCGATATGAGCCTAAAAGTAGGGTCGTTATGAGGAAAAAGAAGGCAAGACCAAGAAAGAATAAACTCAGACGTCTCAGACGCAGCTCGATCGAAGTGGGGTCTTTTTCGACACCTTGTAGTTCTTTGTTAATTTCACCGAGTACTGTGTTGTTACCTGTCTTCTCCACTAGAACTCTAGCTCTTCCCTGAGTAACAAAAGAGCCTGCAAACACTTTGTTTGACTCTTCATAGTAGTGAGGTTCTTCAATAAGGCACACAACATCCTTTTTGAGGGGTACACTCTCACCAGTCAGAAGGCTCTCATCAACATGCAGGTTTCTTTCAAAGATAACACGAGAATCAGCTGGTACTCTTTCTCCAGCCCTTAGAAGTAGAATATCTCCTGGTACTATTTCGGATGATGGTATCTCTAGTTCTTCTCCTTCTCGTATGACAACTGATTTTTCTTCAATTAGTTTCTTAACTGATTCAATTGTCTTTTCAGCTCTCCATTCTTGCGTAAAACCGATTATCGAATTAATCAATAGAATAAAGGCGATTACAACTGTGTCCTCCACGTGGCCTCCTATGAGAGATATAACAGCAGCCAGAATGAGAACATAGACAAGAGGAGATTTGAATTGCCGGAGGAACATAACAATTGCACTATCACCTTTTTGAACTGTGAGACTGTTTTGCCCAAATTCATCAAGTCGCTTCTGAGCTTCTTTATTCATTAGACCCTCTGCATTAGAACCAAGACTAAGAAGACATTCCTCATAATCTACAAATTCAGTTGTCCCTTCAGTCATAAGCTGCTCCTCCATGTGACAGATTGATATGCTATTGAAAAATGTTGCAGTTCTATGGACTTTGCTCTTCGATTTTGTCTTCTGCAGGAATTATTCTCTCCTGCATTCGTATTCTATTCCTTATCTCCTCAATTTCCACTTCCAACTCACTTTTCAGAGACTGGAATGTACCCTCAGTTATTTGCTCCGATTCAAACTGATTCTCATAGAATTCCAGCTTTATCTTGAAGAGCTCTTCCCGAATTCCAAGTTCCTGCAATCTTGCTCTTCTTTCAGACAGGACTCTTCGTAGTTTCTCCTCGAGATCATAGATTTCTTCTTCTAATTCTGATTTTAACCGCGAATACATGGCTGCGTCTAACTTGCCCTCAGTATATTGGTCAACAAGAT
>JBHLRT010000195.1:0-4934 GCA_048882305.1 Candidatus Thorarchaeota archaeon | reverse complement strand
GTCGATTTGTGATATGATTGAATCAGAGTATTCAGCAAGCTGAACAAGAACGAGATTTGTTCCATTTACACCGAAATAGCTCTGGAGTTGAGCGAGGCTCATCAGCGCCATCATCCCACCATTAAGAATGTCAAAAGCTTGAGCCTTGATTTCAAGTGAGTGTCCTTGAATATCTAGTGTCTGAATTAGAGGATCTTCAAACAATTCACTGGACATTTTTCCTCCAATCCAAACTTGGTTTAGACTATCAATTCTACGACCTTCATAATACCAATTAGAGATAGTACCGTCAAAGTCAACACCGACTAGCGCTGCAGATCCTGGTCGGTCCTCACCAACCCACTCCCACTGTTCAAGTTCCTCATTCCACACGGGAACTCGTTTTGCTTCTATATTTGAATACACAACTAGGCGAGATTCAGTTCTGGTGACTCCTAAAACATTCTCTATGTCATCAATTAATGGACTTGGAACCATATCCGAGTTCTCTAAGAAAGTGAACGAGTTGTTGAGAGGTGAGCCATACAATGAGTATGCATTATAGTATGAATCTAGGAGCGCAGGGTCACCTACAGCAATGACACTTGTACCCATTGAGCGAACTACATAACTGCTGGAGGTGGTCTGTACAACACCGCCGCCTATCCAAAGCAATGATGCAATTGTAAAACTCAAGAAGAGGGAAATGATTGTTCTTCGAGTACCTTTTATCCTTCGACCAGTTCCTTTGGTCGCAATACGAAAGGAAAGACCAAAACTATCAAGAAATCCTGACACTCGAACCTTTGTACCAACATCAGGATTCAACGCCAAAGATGGAGATTCTTGAACTGTGTCATATATTGGTTTTTGCGCAGAGAAATATCCAGCTATAATCAAGATAACAGCTAGAGCTGTTAACTGAATAATCGGAAATGTGTTTGTCAGCTGAAGCGTTGGAATCACTGAACTGAGCCAAATCATTCCTACCATATACAAAATTGTACCAAAAGCAAGTCCAAGCACTATACTGGCTACTAGCATAATTACTGACTGCGCCATAAAGAAGTCGAAGATTGTATCGAGTAAAGTGCCGATTGACTTCATAAGACCAATATCACGACGACGGGTCACCATCTCCAAGGAAATTGTTGTGGATACGACTACAGTACCAAGCACAAACACAAGAAGAAGAATTGTCCACACAAAGGTCGAGAAGAATGTACCAAAGGATGAAGACAGAGCACTCGCAACAGAAAATGATGATATATCTAGCAGTACATTACCAAACAGGAAAACAAAAGTGGTTGCAGTCACAACACTAGTCAATGAGATTAGTGTAAGAGTTGTTCTGAAGGGCCTACGCTTGAGATCAGTTGATGCAAACATCTGATGGTCAGTCATAAGGCGATAACACTCCATTCTCCATCTTGTAATGATGAATACCGGATTGACTGATTATTCCGCTATCGTGGGTCATTACTATCACTGCTTTTCCTTGCTTGTTTAGGTTCACAAGCAGTTCTCGAATCATCTGTCCACTATCTCCATCGAGATTTGCAGTAGGTTCATCTGCAAGAATAATTGGTGGATCATTAGCCATAGCTCGAGCGATTGCTATTCTTTGTTGTTCACCAGAGCTGAGTTGCCAGGGAAGATGGTCAGCACGATGGTCCAGCTCAACACTTTCAAGTAGTTTCAATGCATCCTCTCTCAAAGCCGACCGACTCTTTTCAGATAGCTGCATGGGAAACATCACATTCTCAACTGCAGTCAGAGTGGAAACGAGATTATAGCTTTGAAAGATGAAACCAGTATTGTTTAATCTGAAAGACGCTCTAAATGATTCATCATAATCATTAATGGGAACATCCATGACAAACACACGACCACGTGTTGGCAAATCTATTGCCCCTATGATGTTCAGTAGAGTTGTTTTTCCAGAGCCGGATTTTCCTGAAACTACAACAAAATCACCTGAATCGACCGTGAGATTTGCGTCTTTCACAGCTTCTATTTCGGTCTTCATCAGAGTGAAGGTCCTGTGAACATTCTGAAGTCGTATTGCATGTTTTACTTCACTGAGATCTTCTATATCCAAGTCATCTCGTGTGTAGTCAACAGCATCAAGGTAATCGTCATCGGCCATTTTTGTCACCTATGATTAGTGGCGAATGACTCTAAATCCAAGATAAGCATAGGGGTTGAACAATTACTGTACCAAAAGACCATGACAGTCAATTGTAGCACGAGCCCAATCGGTGAGAAGTACTGGTTTCTCTCGGCCAAATACCTTTACTGATCGGAGTATATCTGCGTCAAGTAGACTACTGATATAGTAGGAGATTAGGCTCTTATCAACATCAAGAGACCTGCTGATGACAGCTTGCGTCGTTTGACCATTAGCCGCGCATTCACTGAGAATCGAACCAATTGTTGGATTTCGAGCGAGGGCAGTAAGTAGCATTACTTTCTCATCAGACGAGTAGTCTGGTGTGAAAATATGTCGTACATTTCCGTTTCTAAGAGAAATGACTTGGCCATCTTCTTCAAGAATCCGCAGGTGATATTGCAGGGCACCCATTGCACATCCTATGATTCGATGGAGCTCACGGAGATGAATCCCGGGATTTGACTCTACTTCAGACAGGATTCGTTCACGCAATTTCTGCAGTCTGCGATCTTCTCTTCTTTCAACAGATACAGTGCCTAAAGCAATAATGAAACACCCAATATCAATCGCAGTGAAGAGCGAGTTTGACCAAGCTATGTTTGTACCACCAGAGTTCCAGGATATGAATTTGACACCAATCGATATATTCTCAATACTCGTTGCACTACCAATCCATATTGATAACGCTTCAATCTCTGGGCTGACACTAGCTGTACTCATTGAGGGAGACAGATCTTGAGTCATTGACTCAACACCATTAAAACCATGCCCAGATAGGACTACACCTAGTATACCCCAGGAAAGAAGGATAAGTGATAGTCCCACTAAGGCATGCTTGGAAATCTGTCTGTTCATAATCTAACTTCCTGTCATGAAACCTAATATCGTTTTGCAGTTAAAAACTACGTTTGTTGTAATTTTGCACTACTAGCCAGTACCACGAGCAGGATAAGTCATTGTAATCTTGAATGTACATGATTCCTGCCCAACAGACATGCAAGTGTCTTCTGCGACAATCAACTTCTCATATTCGATTCTATTGAAGTCTGTGAGATATTCAAGTACTGCTTCTATGAAGCCTTTGAGAAAGAAGCATGATGGTTCTTCTGCTTCATAACCAGAAGCATATGGATTGTCACCAATCTCAATTATTGCTTCTTCATCCAACCATAGTTTGTAGAGCTTAGAGATTCTAACATCACCAAAGGGTACAATCAAGGTTTCAAGTGACATTTTGATGAACTCGATAATCCCTTTGAAGTCTCCAGGAGGCTTTTGTTTTCCAATTTTAAAGTACTCTCTCTGAGCCTCAAGTCCTGCGAGTCGGCCAGCAGAGTAATAGAGATCCTTAACTCGGTCAGGGAACATCACTGCGATTCTGCTGCCAAGTTTGTTCCAGGTCTTCGCAAAGAAGGCAACCATTAAGTCTCGTTCCTTAAGCCGACCTTGCCACCATGGAATCACTTTCTCTTGTGACATATCTTCGCCTCGTTTTCACTGACTGCTGATGAATTGTTTGTTAAGTGCTTTATGTGTGTGTGATACACTATACGAGCCGAACATTCCAAATACATGAATCTGCTCCAGTCGCTCGACTCATTTCTTGGAAGACCTTTGCATCCACACCCTTGAATTCCAATATTGATTCAAGAATTCCACTGAAGACCTCACAATAACCAAATCCGCGCATTCCTTCAAGATTGACCTCTTGACACCAAACACACTCATCATCTGTAATTCGAACAGAACCACGGGCAGACTTCATATCAACATCCTTTGGTTTCTTATCATAAAGCACCTTATAGACAACCTCAATCAGCTTTGCCACGTCTTCGCGAGTTGTAACATTGTCCTTGGTCTTTTCAACAATCTCAGTATTGAGGTAAACCTGTTCACCAATCTCCCGTCCAAGATCACGTAGTCGTTGATTTGCGTCCTCGATACTCTCGGTTTCAGCAAGAATCTTCTCGACATAATAGGAATAGAGGCTAATTAGTAAGGGATTTTCTATTTTGGGCATTGTTGTTACACCTACTAAGCAATCTACAAGGTCTTTCCAATTAATTTCAAACCATATTTTCTATATTTAGCAACTGTTTGTACAACCTTGGGAAGTGGAATCTTCAATGTTTCAGCAATATCCTCAGTTGTTCGTGAACCATCGCACATCCTAATGATGCTTCGATCATCACTCTCAACTTTATTCATGTCACCGTCATACTTGGGACATTTAACAAAATGACCCAGAGAGGTTTTAGAGTCAGTAGATGATTTTTCTTCTTCGGTAATCTGCGGAACAACGATGATTCCCTTTGAAGCACTCCACTTCAAAAGATCAATAACCCTGTTATTCGGTTGGAACATGGAATCAGCAATCTTCTCTACACTAATGCTACCGTCAACGAGCATTAGAACATCAAATCCAAAATTCCTGTAGAGGTTCTTCATCTCCTTGTAAAGCGCAGAATCCAGAGAGAGAGCTTTTGAATATTGAGGCCCTCGTTCAGGGACCGTAGACGGTTGTACATTGAATGAGTCGGGAGGCGGCAAGTCAGCAGGTTGAGGAAGTGTTGACTCAACTGGTGGTTGAGGTTCAAATTCAGTCGTCGGAATTATTTCGGCGGGTTCCACGGATTCAACTGCAGCTGCTTTGATTGCTATACTCTCTAAAACCTGAAGGTTTGACTCAACGGATTCCTCAAATTCCTCTGGCGGTGGAGGCAACTCAATTCCTTCCAGTAAGCGCAAGACGTTCTTTGTCTTTGCGATAGCTAGACCAAGT
>JBHLRT010000194.1:0-4935 GCA_048882305.1 Candidatus Thorarchaeota archaeon | reverse complement strand
CGACCATGGAGCAACTGTGGTTATCCTCACCCAGGGATTCAACGAGAGGTTGCAAGTGCCTCCTGAAACACTTCAGATGCTCGTTGATACAGGTGTGGGGTTTCATGTCCTCCAGACCGAAGAAGCGATTCGAGTTTACAACCAACTGAGAGAACACGAACAGGTCGGGGGATTGTTTCATTCGACCTGCTAATTGGCAAACCGAGTCATTGTGTTCGTCCGGGCAATGTAGGTACCGTAGGAGGGACAAATAGAGCCCTCCAATGACCTGCCGATCCCACGCATGGTATTACAAAATCCAAGATAAATCACATTATCATGAAAAGTTCACACCTTACCAGGACAGACGGTGCCGTAAATTACACCCAGGAGATACTCGATACGCCGCTGCCAAACTGCCCCTCCGCACCTCCGCTTCATACTACCCGTCAGAATCCACAGGACTAGTGCCTTTGGGGTTGAGTTGATGAAATTGATCATGGGGCGGAGTGCATTTCAAATTTGGACCGAGGATAATCAGGAGTGCGTCATTTCTCTGAGACGAATAGAGAACAGGGCTGTGGCTGTCAGGCCAGATGTGAGATGAAGTAACTCACGAATCTTTCCTATTTTCTCTTCATGTTGGCCTTTCATTTCCAGGATCTCGTGACAGACGATGATGATTCTGTCCCTTCGCTCTGGCCATTCGGGGTCTGTTTTGTCTGTATCACTTTCAATACCTTCCATGATGAAGGCAATGGCGGCGACCGTCGAATCGATGTCTTCTTCTGTTGCAGTCTTCGCTACTGGTTTCATTATGCTGTCATAGATGTCTTCGCCTACTCTGGGCACGTCGACTTTTGGTCTCTCGACGACAGTTACATTGGTATCCTCTCTACGTTTGGATCCAGTAACCAAACGTAGCATCCGTTTAATGAAACTGGTTCCCAATTCGAATCTCTTTCCGAAATGATTCGCTCTTGATCTGAGAATGGCCACCCATCGATCTGTCTCTACTATTCTACCACCAAACTCGAGTTGCACCATAGAGTTTTGGTATGACCCGCCAGGATCGATAACACTGGTTCCTTTGGGATTGAATTGACACATTCATCAAGGGAGAGTGAAGGGCCGCGTACTGCCCATTTATGCCGGTAACCCTCTGATTATTCCACTCTTGACTTCACCATAGCTAAGGAGTAGGCTAAGGCCAACGGTCATTATGAGCGGTCGGCTGTCCTGCAAAATGGACAGCTTGCTTATCATGTCCTACAATTGGTCTCATCGTGATAGGCTGAGGTAATTTGCATCATCTCTTTGCCGAATGTGAGTAGAGACTTAAGTATCCATGCATTGGCTTATATCTCCGGATAACATGAATCTCTTCCCAGTATTGGGAACCAGTATTATGTCCGTTAGCTTCGGTTCCGATATATTTGTGCACGTTCTTGGTTCACTAGCATTTGTCGCACTCATCTGGGTGAGTGCTCGCTGGACAACGCGTATACGATTAAGACAATTTCACAAGTTCTGGTCACCTTTCAACAAAAGATCACTGTCCATCATTTATTCAGAGTAAGTGCCAACAGGTACAGATGAATCTTCTGTTAGGATTCGGAACCATGCCGGCAAAGTGATGAGCAAAGGAACAGCTCTCGCTCTCCATGAGATACTGCACCTTGCGAACTGGAAACTGCACGTGTCAGGGTCCATCATAGTCACAGGTAGCAATACCGAGGCTGAGGTTGCAGATAATCAAGTGCTCATCGGGGGCCCACTTAGTAATGTACACACCCTGTCTATGCTCGAGATTCTAGGCAGCACTTGTGACCTCCCAGTATCCATTATCACCCAAGACAACCATTGTAAGCTGGTAATCAATAATTCCCTCCGTCTGGAACCAAAGTTGGATGGCCAGAATGGCACTGACCATGCCTTAATAGTCCACGCAGAATATTGCTCGACCCCCAAGAAATACGTGGTCTTATTGGCGGGATGCTTCATGCATGGAACTTGGGCGGCTGCAAGGGCCGCAACTGATCCACGGTTCATTCAATCCCTTTCCAAGAAACTCGGGAAATCGAGAAGTAACTTTGCTTTAGTCTTGAAAGTGCGGGTTATCAATAATATTCCAATTGACTTTGAAGTTGACTTTGACGGATTCCAACATGTGTATCTATATAATAAATCTGCTCATGAGTGCAGTTGAACACTTCGATTTGATGGTCCACATAAATGGCACGAATTACGATACCCATACTGCATAGGGCCGTTTTTATGCGAGAGAATGAAATGCTGGCTGATTCCTCGAAAGCCCTGAACTATGTTGATGCGCTTTGCCTTGGTAAAAGCGATCTTTTTGATTTCTTGCCGAAGCAGTCCACAGACTTTTTACAGAAGCTAGTTCCAGACAGGGTCTCGGTGATTGTTCCCGTCTATAACGCTGAAAAAACCCTGATGCGGTGTCTGACGAGTCTAGTAGATCAATCATATCCGAATCTTGAAATACTTGTTGTCGATGACAGAAGTAGCGACGCATCGTTCAATAAGGCGTTTGAGTTTATTAACCACATAAGAGATCGAAGGTTCAGGTTGTTTCAGACAAACCTCAATTCAGGACCTTACGCCATAAAGAACTTATTGCTTCGGGAACATATTACGGGAGAGTTTATCACATTCCTAGACTGAGACGATTATTCCAGCAATAATCGAATCGAGAAACAGATTGGTTTTCTGTGAGCATGTCGCGGGAAGAGCGCCGTTGGCGTTTGGGTCCACAAATTGTCAGACACTGACCCACATGCGCTCCATGCTAGAGATAAGTCAGTTCAAACCTCTTCTCAACCAAGCGCTGCAAACGTCGTTCGACAAGATGACGGCTACTATCACTCATACTGCAAGTATGCGCTTCAGAATCCCGTCAACGACTCGATGAGCAATGTATTTCCGTCAGCGTGCTGCGCCAGCGTACTTGCCAAGACCATCGATCTAATTCACATTGGTGGATTTGATGGTACAACTAGCTTTGCGGCAGACAAAGAAATGATGAGAAGGCTCAACTGTAATGTCGCTATCGACAATGTGCCCGAGTTCCTGTATCATCGATATCTTCACAAGCATAGTCTGTCCTTTAATGTGATGACAGGTTATGGCAGCACGGCTCGCCATGAATATGACACGAAGATAACAAATGTCTGGACTTTCGCTCAAGATTCCAGAAGTGCTTTTGGATCTTCTGACCTCTACGCTGGCTTCGTGATTCCTCGTGGAATCAAGCTAGACACAGTTATCTGACGTGTGCGACCGATGTTCATCATGTCTGTAAAGTCCTCTTCCAAGCGCGCGGGGGAGAAGCCCAACAACTCATTGAAGCCGACTGAAAGGAGCATAAAATGACAGACAAACCAGCAAATCTATTTGGTAGCAACATGGCATCCTGATAAGAAGATGATGCGGACAATCAAGCGGATAGCGCTAAGGGCGATCAGGAGAAAGGACTACCCGATTTAGGTTCCTCAGTCAAGTCTCTGTGAGCGGTATAGATTCGATACAGGGGGAGTTCTGGAACTTTGAGAGTATACCTTGGTATTGTTGTGAGATGATCGCGAGTCACTAACTCAGCGAGACATTTCATTTTCGTTTTCTAGCTAACACTTCGGTGAGTTGTTTTTGACAGTGAATACACTCTTTCCATCTGCTGGAAACCGGTTGACCACAGCGCGGACAGAGAGCATCCAAATACTCTTCATGCGAATCACCCTTGGCTCTCACTACCAGACATCCACTGATGATATCATGGAGACCTTGTTTCTTTTCGGTGAAGGCTATCATGATGTAACCGACAAGTAGAAGAATGGCGGATATAATCTTGGCAAAATGTCTGCCGGTGGCTCTGGCAAACGATATCCTATTCCCATTATAGTCGGTCACAATAATTCCCAATGCCATCTTGCCCAGAGTTGCCTGTTTGGAGGAGCTTTCCATCAGCGCAAAATAGAGCCAACCACCAACAAGCCCCAGTAGCCCCCCACCTATACCACCTGTGACGAGAGATACAGCGGAGATCACAACCTGAGTCGCTACCATGTCAATAATCCAAGCGACAAACCTCTTCCAGAAGCCAGCATACTGTACCATGTCCTGAGGAACAGCCAGCGGTTGTGGTCTGACAGAACGGAGGTCAGAGCCGCACGATGGGCAAAATTGGGCTGTCTCTGAAGCAGCAACTCCGCAATGAGGACAATACATTCTTACACCTGATTATTCTATTTCGAGCACAATGTCACCTGTTTGGTTTTTATCTCAACTACCATGGCATTAGCTAAGCGAGAATGTCCCTTGGGGTCCCTTGGAATGACTTACTCGGCATAATTTAGACTGAATCGCTCCAGCTTCTGCTTTCTTCACGCCGATATACCACCATCAACATATACAGTGTCGCCCGTCATATAGCTTGATGCGTCAGAGGCCAGAAAAAGGGCTACTGAGGCAATCTCTTCAGGCTTAGCAAGGCGCCTCAGTGGGGTGCGGGTCTCCACATCTTTTTTCAGTTCAGGATTACTCCACAACGCCTTACTGAAGTCAGTTTTCACCATCCCTGGTGCGATGTTGTTGACGCGAATATTATAGGGTGCCAACTCAACGGCAAGATTTTGTCCGAGCAGCTTTACTCCTGCCTTGGATATCCCATACGCAGCGATCACGGGAGAAGCCTTCGTCGCCGCAGGCGTCACAAGATTAATGATATTACCGCTCTTCTTTTCCATCATGACTCTGGCTGCTGCCTGGCTGCAGAGATAATATCCCTTGAGGTTGACGTTCATCAGCTTGTCCCAACCGTCCTCTCGGAGATCCATTAAAGGGACCATGATGCTGGTCGCTGCATTGTTCACCAAGATATCAATTGTTCCAAATTGTTCGAGTGTCTTGGCCACCATATTGTCAACTTCTCTCTTG
>JBHLRT010000193.1:0-4972 GCA_048882305.1 Candidatus Thorarchaeota archaeon | reverse complement strand
TGCATCCAGTGAGTTACGAGATCCTCAGAGAAGGCATATTGGTGAGGTCAGGTCCTTGGAACTCATCATCAGAAACTATTACAATCAATGTGGATGGTCTGAGTCTAGGAAAATACAACTTTACCATCTTCGTCTTGGACATTAATGGAAACACAGCAAATGATACTGTTTTCGTCAATGTGTCTGATGGCAATGCGCCTACAATTGATAGTCCTTCTGACGTGACTTATGATGAAGGCGATACTGGGTACAGCATTAGTTGGAACCCTTCAGACCTTCATCCAGTAAGTTATGAGATTTTCAGAGATGGAGTACTGATTCGTTCAGGACCGTGGAACTCCAGCGGTGAATCTATATCAATCTCTGTAGATGGACTTGCTCCAGGAGAGTACAACTATACAATATCTGTGATTGATATAGGAGCGAATTCAGTTGTCGACCAGGTCAATGTGGTAGTCCAAGCTGTTACAACAATACCAACTCCGACTACCACATCACATCCTACACAAACGACACCAACAGAATCACCTACTCCAACACCCGTCCCATTAGACCAATTACTGATTGTAGTCCTAACTTGGATTGGAACCAGTATCATAATTCTTCTGGTAGCAGAAGCAATAATACGTAGGAGTCGTTAGAAGTCCAAGTCATCTCACTTAAGGTCATGTCCATTCCATAGAATATGCTGAAACACCTTTGAACAGCATTCAGTCTTGAACCAAGATTGGGTGCTGTTTAATATTTCAATAATGCCATTCGCTTTAGGTTTACAAGAATGAACCATTGACACTTTAAATCATTTTGAAGTATCCTTATATAACCGATTTTTGGCACCCGCGCACATCTTCGAATACGTGTAGTAGTTGAGTGCTATCAAATGAATCGGAGGATTAGGACTTCACTTGGATTGATCAGTGCCCTTTCATTTCTTCTCTTTATTGGAGTAATTTCAGTAATTGCTGAGCCGTTCTATACAACAGAATGTGGAGATTGTCATACAATTAATTCCTCGTGGTCGATGTCTTCAAATTCCACAGGCATGGCATACATTGGGATTCCATTCACTTTGAGAATTAACGCATCTAAGCCATCAGTGGGTGGTATTAACCTCTATTTGAGCCTGCAGAACGGCTGGGCCGATAATGACAACTTCAATTTTACTCCAGCATCAATTCAGGATAACTCAGCTGGTGATCTAGAACCAGCAAACTTTCTGATCAGCCATGATTTCACATTTACACCATTAATTAGTGGGAATCATACAATTAGAGCATGGGCAGCTTCATCTGCAGCATCACAGTTTATCGATATCTCAATAGATGTCCCTGAAGTCCCTGATGAAATCCCTCCGATTATAGATAGTCCCGATGATATTGAGTATGAAGTATCAAACTTAGGTCATAATATTGTATGGACTCCTTCCGATGATAATCCTTCACAGTTCATTATCAAAGTTAATGGAATTGTGATATTATCTGGGGGATGGAACGGACAACCAGTTGTCATCAATGTTGATTACCTGAGTCCTGGTACATATGAATATACACTCACCGTGATAGATATCGGTGGAAACTCTGTGTCAGACATAGTGATGGTCATTGTAACAGGAGAAATCACTCCAGAACCTACTGCAACCGAAACAACACCAATACCCACTCCAACAGGAAATCCAGGAACACCTGAAGAAAATGATGCAGTACTGGAAGCTGGCACCTTTAGTCTAATCATGCTGTCAATGCTAGCAATTGTTGGGATATTGATTCTTCTTCTGATTCTTGATCGGTGGAGGTCTTAAGTTGAGAAAATCATTCAAGACCCTAATTCTTCTATCAATCTTGTCTTTGATGTTTATTATCGCAGGAGCATCAATGATTACTGCATTCCCGAGTTCAACCACAGAGTGTGGAACTTCTGGTTGTCACGATACATTAAATCTAACAATTACTTCAAACGCAACCGGATTAGTGAATGCGACTGTTGGTGAACCTTTCACTCTCAATATAATTGCGGAAGGTTACATTGAAGGAGATCAAGAGTTCTATGTGAAGGTAGAGTCTAGTTGGGCAGATAACGACCAGTTCTCATTCACACCAACATCTGTTCAGGATAATGGTGTGGGTGATCTTAACTCCAACTTGAACGAGATTGCCATCTCAGTAGAATTCACGCCATTATCTATTGGAACTTATACTTTAAGAATCTGGACTGCTGGGAGAAATGATGTAGCTGGGAGTTTGGATGTTGCCGTTTCAGCGGCTTATAACGAGAATGCTCCTTTGATTGACAGTCCATCTGATATCGAATATGAGTATTTGGAGATTGGGAATCGAATTATTTGGAGTCCCACAGATCCAAATCCAGATAACTATACAATACTTCGAAATGGAACTGCTGTCGCCTCTGGAGGATGGAATGGATCTTCAATTTCCATTCTTGTTGATTGGCTAATTCCAGGTGTTTACGAGTATACACTCATTGTACAGAATATTGGTGGTTATTCAACCAGTGATACAGTAATTGTTGCTGTTACACAATCCATCACGACAACAGAAACAAGTACTACTCCAACAACAACACACCAAACCACACCTCAACCAACTCAGCCGGGACTACTGGATAACATCTGGATTGCACCGTGGGCACTAATTGTTGGCACATGGATTGGAATTATTCTTGTCGTTTTCGTTGCAACAGAATACCTACGCAAGAAGGACAAATGGTAACAATCCTTGATGAGTACATATCAGAAGTATAAACATAATCCAAGTGGAAAGATTTTAAGGTGGCTTGCGTTGGACCACATCCGTCACAGTCACGGAGACAGATAACATGGACTTCCCATCTTTGAAAGAACGTGAACTCCAAGATTATGCCTTTACTTGCGCGCAATGCAGCTTTTGTCAGGTTGGCCATGGCGCATGCCCTACTTACAAAGTGAAGAGAAAGGATAGTTATTCTGGAAAAGGTAAGATGATGCTAGCTCGTGCCTTGATGCAAGGCAGATTAAGACCATCAGAAGGACTTGAGGGCCTCCGAGATGCAATCTTTGGCTGCACCCTATGTGGTGGCTGTGAAGAAATTTGTCAGGTAGACATTCCGTTTGTGAAGATCTACCAAGTACTGAGGAATGATTTCTTGAAGCGAGGGATGTGGCCCGAGGAGCTTAACATGGCTAAAGAAACCCTCCTCAAGAGCTACAACATTCAAGGGCAAGCTCAGATGGATAGGATTGAAGGATGGTCATATTGGCATCCCAATGAGGATGACCTTCTTGATAGACAAGGACAACCTGCGAAGACAGCATTCTTCTTCGGATGTGCTTCATCATTTAGAGGTATTTCCATTCAAGCCACAATTGCTAGTACACTCATCATGGACAGGATTGGCGAGGATTATACTGTTCTTGGCGAAGAGGAATACTGCTGTGGTGCACCCATGATAATGTCTGGTGATTTTGAGGCTGCTAGAGCCCTTGCAGAACACAACATCCAGAAATACAAGGAATTGGGCGTTGAGCGGATCGTAACAAACTGTCCTGGTTGCTACAAGATGTGGGCACATGAGTATCATGAGTTTCTCGGTATTGACCATGGTTTTGAGATTCTCTATGGATATCAGTATCTTGCGGACGCGTTGGATAGCGGGAAGTTGACTGGTCTTAATACTCCATTGGACATTACAGTCACTTTTCACGATGGTTGTGATGCAGGACGAAACACCGGATTCTTTGAGGAGCCAAGGAAAGTGCTCGAGCATCTTCCAGGAGTGACTTTTGAGGAATTACCTCACAACAAGCAAAATTGTTTCTGTTGTGGTTCTGGCGGAGTTTTGAGAGCCATTGATGCAGACTTCGCAACGAGGATAAACAGACTGAAAGTCGAAGACATCGAAGAAACAAACGCAGATGTAGTAGCAGCAGGCTGTCCATCATGCGTTGACTTCATGGCTGATCAGCTACCGCAGGCAGGTTCCAATAAAACGGTGAAAGACCTAGCAGTGTTGGTGGCACAAGCACTGGGATTGACATGGGACGGTCTCGATGAAATCTATGGGTAATAGCTTCTCACCAAGTCACCACTAGGTTTCGACATGTAAATATATCACCATGTTAAGCTACAAAATGATGACTGCGAATTCTGTGAAACAAGTACATAGTGAGAGAAAGTGGATCTATGAGGAAATTGTAGACCACATCCCACCCTTTCGATGGCTGCCACCAACATGGGATGTAATTGCTCAGTTATTTCTTGTCGAAGCTGTTGGTATCTTCGCATTCATCTATTTCCAAATGCCTATCGAATCCGCAATCCTTGGTTCATTGACTATAATATATACAGTCATTTGGTCAGCAGGTTGCTTGTATGTAATACCTTCCATGCGAAGATTGAGAAATCCGACAAACAAACAGGAGCTACAAGTACTACAAGAATACAAAGAAGATCTTCTTATGAAACGGAGATATGAGCTTGTAGGAGGAGTCCTTTGTTTTCTTATGGTGATTGTTTACTCATTTAGAGACCCAGAATTCATACAGCATTTCTTGGGTCCCGGTTTTGGCAATCCATTGTTGTTCATATTGGTGCTTGTATTAGCTTGGGATGTTAGCTATAGATTGGGACTCTCTATTATGACTACACTTTTTGCTGCACGTAGATCAATCGCACTAAGCTTTGCTGCCAGAAGAAGAAGAGGATTGCAATACACAGCCTATTCAGAGGTCAATACTCTGAAGTTTCTGGATTCAGTTAATCTCTATTGGGGAGCTTCGGCAGTGCTAATTCTTCCTGTAGCAGCTCACTCCCCCATTTTACTACTCGGTCTCATGGCATATTTTGCATTTATTATTGGATTCTCATTTCTTAGCTTCTTGGCAATGGAAACAGTTCCTTGGTTTCCACCGGATGTCGAGAGCATACTATTCAATGAGAGATTTGCATATGTTGGACTTTGCTCTGCGAGGAAACCTCAT
>JBHLRT010000192.1:0-4976 GCA_048882305.1 Candidatus Thorarchaeota archaeon | reverse complement strand
CGAAAAGATGGTAAAGGAAGCTGGCGTAGAAAAGGATGGAGTATTATAGATAGGAAACTCATCGAGGTTCTAAATGGTTTCTCAAGGTTATCAGGTATAAAATGGAGAAAGTCTGATGGTTCTTCAAACAACTTCCTATCGACAACCTCGATGAGTTTCCTATCTATAATACTCCATCCTTTTCTACGCCAGCTTCCTTTACCATCTTTTCGACGGACTTCTTCTTCCTCAATTAATAGAACCTCAATCGAGAAATTCGAGTGAGCAATCAGTCTTGGAATACGAACTAATTCATCGAACACATCTTCAAACCCACACTGCTTTGGAGATTTCCTACGACTGATTTCTTCTAGCCCATCCGGTGTCTCTTTCACTATCCATTTCTCTTTAGCCAATGGATAAACCAGTCTAACGTGGTAGTTCTTCAGCAGTGAACGAAGTTTAGTCTTAATTGCGGCAAAATTGCTTGTCTGAATCTCTATCAGCAGATTATTTCTTACTACGTCTATCACAAATCCATCTACTGCGACCTCTGAATGTGCCTCATCTGTCATATACAAGTCTTTCAGACTTGCATGAAGAGACCGTTCTTGTAAGGTCCCGATGATAAGTCCCTCTGACATTTATTTCACCCTAAAGCAGGTCAGATTTGTCGTGTCCAAATAGATGCATCATCGTGTGGATATAGTGATGGGATGACTGTAATCTCTTTGAATTTATTCTTTGTATAGAATTTCCGCGCGATTTCATTCTGTTTCTCCATGAACAATAGAACAACTCTTAGTGAATAACCCGCATCAACATAGAACTGAGAAGATTCCTCGATCATGGTGTCTACCAATCTAGTAGCAATACCCTGCCTTCTGAATCCTTCATTAACACCCAATCCAATCATCTCAACAACTCCGTCGTCGAGACCTCCCCTAGGCTCCCACGTCACTGTGCCGCATAAATCGTTATCTTTGATTGCAATGATAGTCTTGAAACGATATACTAGTTCTTCTGCAAATCTGCGAGCTCTCTCAATATGATCCTCAACCTCCTTCTTGTACATATCTTCAAGCAATGGCAAATCTGCAGAGGTGGCTTGTCTGAAACTAATCATGATATTTCCTGAAGGGACCTAGTTTCATTTGTACCTGTCGTTTGTCAATCACTCAATAATGATGACTGCGTCAACAAAGAGCTCGTATTCCTCATTTTCAACTATATTGAAAATCAGTACTTTCTCGACCTCGAACTCCCCACGTATTTCAAGAAGCCTTGATTCAGTGAGTAGTTTCACATTTGATTCATTCAAGCGTTTTTCAAGTTCAGGAGTGGTCACTACTTCCTTTTCGGGAGTTAGGAGAATTACCCTGTCGGTATGTTCAGTCAAATTGATTGCAGCTTCGACTGATTCGTCGCCCGAGTGAAGAATTAGGGTGCGCAAATCCTTGAATTCCTTTGAATCCTTAACACCAAGCCAAACTCCTTTATTGAGGAATGCATCTTGTCCAACCACACAACCTGGTTCAGGGATAGATGTCATCTCTGGTTCATCGACAAGTTCTCCCATTCTTCGCCTGTAGTTTACTATTGCCTCATGAAGCGCATCAGCAGCCAGGTTTGAACAATGCATCTTAATCGGAGGTAAACCATCTAGCTCCTCAGCAACATCTTGTCTTGTGAGCTTCATGGCTTCGTCCAGTGTCATCCCTTTGACCATTTCTGTCGTCATACTAGTTGTAGCAATTGCAGACCCACATCCAAAGGTCCAGAATTTGGCATCTGTAATCTTATCACCATCTATGCGAATGAATACTTCCATGATGTCTCCACATGTAGGATTGCCAACCTTGCCTACAGCGACATCATCTCCTTCAAGTGTGCCAACATTCCGTGGATTACGGAAATGATCAAGAACCTTTTCACTATATTTTGTCGATTTCATTTTTCAATCACTTCTTCTTGTAAATTGGAGACAGGTCTCGAAGTCGTGAAACTACTTTTGGCACGGCTTCAAGTACTATATCAATGTCTTCATCTGTGTTGAATCTTCCAGTAGTAAGTTGTAACGAGCCATGAGCCTCTTCATGCAAGAGTCCTGTCGCTATCAAAGTGTGGGATGGTTCAAGTGTCTTTGATGTACAGGCTGATCCTGTTGAAACAGAAATTCCTAGGTCTTTGAATGAGAGGAGGATTGACTCTCCCTCAATTCCATCGAAACGGAAATGAGCATTGGAAGCTAGTCGTTCCGTTGGGTGGCCATTCAAGTGACTATCGGGCACCTCTTCCAGGATTTGTTTTATCATTCTATCTCGATAACCTTGAAATCTTTTCACTTCGGAATCCATCTCGTTGTCCATTATTTCTGTTGCGAGTTTCATTCCTACAATCCCTGGAATGTCTTCGCTTCCAGATCTGAGTCCTCTCTCTTGGCCACCACCAATAATTAGTGGATTCACTCTATACTTCTTCTGCATGTACATAACCCCGACTCCTCGAGGTCCGTAAAGATCGTTTGAAGATAGAGCCATTAGATTGATGTTGTCTTTCCTTACATCAATCGGAAGTAGTCCCTCAGCTGCAACTGCGTCTGTGTGAAACGCAATTCCTTTCTCTGCAGCCAGTTCTCCAATCTCATGGATAGGCTGAATAGTGCCAATCTCGTTGCTTGCCATTCCAATTGTAATGAGGATTGTCTGGTCTGTTATTCTCTGTTCTAACTTGCGTAAATTCACTTGTCCATATTGGTCTACTGGTACCTTAGAAATCTCAAATCCAAGTCGCTCAAGGTGTTTCGCAATGTTGTGAATAGAAATGTGTTCTATTTCAGACATAACAATATGATTGCCTTTCTTCTGGTTTCTAAGGGCATATCCGATAATTCCCATGTTAATTGCTTCTGTTGCCCCTGATGTGAAAATGATTTCATCCTCATCTGCATTGATGTATTTCGCAATCACTTTACGACTTTCTTCTAATGCATCAGTTGCCACATCACCAACATGGTGTAATGCTGATGGATTTCCAAATGCTTCATGAAGATATTTACTCATTCCTTCAATGACTCTTGGGTCAACTGGTTTTGCACTCTGATAATCGAGGTATACTTCTCTCATTTTCATCATCCTTGCTCTAGACCTGTTGGTAAGATTCCTTTCGCTGTTTCATATCTTTACATATTAGAACCATTGAGTGGCATCTGCTTCAAGTACCAGGTCGTTGAGTGTTGCAGCTCCTACAATCTTACAATGTGGATCGAGTTCAACTTTATCCCACCCCAACATCTGCTTCGATGCCTCGCAAACATAGATGGGAATTCCCATCTCAGCAGTCTTATCTATCATCTCTTGTAGACTAGGAAAGTTTCCTAGTTTGATTTTTTCAGCTGCTCCAGGTTGCAGGACTCTCAGCCCTTGTCCTAGGAAGTAAATCATTGGTTCAATATCCATCGCTTTTGCACTTTGAGCGAGAACAAAGGGTGAATATTGCCGCTCTGGATCATCACTGGTCTGAACGTACAGTATTTTTGGCACTTTCTATTTATTCCTCCTTCTTTCTTATGAGAAACCTTTGCACACCATCTTCAAGACGCTCAAATAGAATTAGCTCGTTCCCGGTCCGTTTTGCAAATCTCTTAATATCCTCTTCAGCAGCTGGATCATCGGATAGCATTTCAAGTATTTCACCGGGTTCCAACCCATCAATTGCCTCTCTTGTCTGGAATAGTGGTTGTGGACAAAACAACCCCACACAGTCCAGGCTTTCGGCTGGCTTTTGTTCTGACATGTATCTCACAACTAACAATCGTTAATTTAATCTTATAAGTTTGATTATATTAACAAGCTGTAAAAGGTATTGGATTTGATTAATAGACTCAATTTTCCTCTGATACCTTCTCATATCCCAAATCAAAGGACCTTCCACAGTTTTGACAAACAACTATGCCGGTCCTCTTTTTGTAAACATACGTCGCTCCACAATGCTGACATTTTACACCAAAAGGAAGTGGAGCTGTAGTTGGGTCGTAGGTGCTAAACACATTGTCGAATATTTCCAGAGGATTGAGTTTCGGTGGTATTGATTTTCGATCAGCAATTTCAAACTCCACTATTCCACTCATTTCTACTTCATTATAATCGACATAAATCATCAAATAGGGCCCACATATTGCAGTTTCAGAACAGAATGGACAAAAATAGACAGCTTTTGTGTTTAGTTCATCTTTCCATACTCGTCTAGTAGCTATCCGAACAATGTCATACTCGGCAGCTTCTCTCCAACGTATCACAGACTCATTGATGTAGGTATCAAGATAAGCAGTGTCTATGCAGCTTATTTTGATTGACTCCATCCTTACCATGTTTTCATCTTCCCAAAACCTGAAGAAGATTTCCCTGTTTCGATAATTTGTCCCTTTTCTTTAAATCGTGGTATGTCCCGGTAAAAAACAACTACGAGTTGATTAAGATGGCAAAGACTAGTCGAGCAGCTGTGGTACCGAAACCAAATGCAGATTTGGTAATTGAAGAATATGAACTCCCTGAACTGGAGCCCGGTGCCGCCTTGATGAAGGTTGGGCTAGCAGGATGTTGCGGAACAGATGTGCACCTCTGGCATGGCAAACTCGCAGGAGTACCATATCCACTTATTCTGGGACATGAAGTTGTTGGAACAATTGAGGCGATCGGTTCGAAACCTATCAAAGACCTAGATGGAAACGAACTGAAGGTTGGAGACCGTATTGGATTTCACGATGTTACAGATACCTGCTTTTCCTGCTACTATTGTCTAATTGCGGACGCTCCAACGAAATGTCCCAATCGAAAGGTCTACGGCATTACAATGGACTCGAGTACATTTCCACGTTTGATAGGTGGGTATAGTGAATATCTCTATCTCAAACCTGGGACTCATATTATGAAGTTGCCTGACCACGTGAGTTTCGAAGGCGCTAGTGCTGTCGGGTGTGCGATGCCTACAGCTGTTCA
>JBHLRT010000191.1:0-4987 GCA_048882305.1 Candidatus Thorarchaeota archaeon | reverse complement strand
ACGCTGCGTGGCTGATCTTCGCCGGCGTAACCGTTCTTGCTCAAACCTGTACCATTGTCAATGACTACAGGCTTAGCGCCAAGAAACTCGTCTTCAGCCATTTTTTATCGGTCCTCGTATAGTGATTTATTCAACAGCTCAGAGTCCAAGAGACTCTGTACTGACATTTCGTTCTGGACGTTTCTATTTAAGGATACGTCCGACGAGGTCAACTTTTTCGATAAGTATTTGAATTATGTATATTATACGTGCTTTTCAAGCCGTTTTTCAGGCACGATTCGACTTTACATTCGAAAAGTATAATAGTAAACTACTTACAATTACTAGATAATATATTCGCGAATGGTGGAGAAGAAAGATGCTCAGAAGACCTGTTGAAGACATCATCCGTGATGAGATAGAAACTGTCCGAGCCAGAAGAATAATCCTCGACCAGCTTGAAGGAGGCTTGATGACAGGCGCAGAGCTTAGAGAAAAGATCACTACTGACATCAAAGCAAAGATGGTTGCTGAAGGAGCAAGTAAGAAAGAGATTGCTAAAGTAAGAGTGACAAGTCCCAAGCTGTACCACAACACTCAGCGGCTTGAGGAACTTGGAATTATCGTAAGCTGGAAACAATCGCAGTATCGCCTCTTTGAACTAGATCCACGGGCAGTACTTCCTGTCCGCAGGGCTCTTGAAATCACAAAACCACTAATGTATGTTACTTCGTTGAATAATCCTGAAGACCAGCGTCCATTCGTGCAATGGCTCGTGAACAACCAACATTTCAATCCTAAGAAACTCCTTGTCTTTGTTGAAGCAGTTCGTTGGACCAGAGGGGTTTCTCGAATAATGGATAGATTCATTCCCGATGATGCATTTCGTGTATGGACAACAGTATGGAAAGAGGTCCCCGAACAGGTCATGGGAGGAGTAGATGAGATGGAATACGGCAATCTTCAGAAGACATACGAGTTCATTGAGAATGAGATTCTCAATCATCTTTCTACACATAACATCATATTTGATCTGACACTGGGACCGCCACTCATCACACTAGCAATGGCTAAGTTAGCATCGGAGTATTCAGCAAAAGCGTTTCAAGTGTCGCGATATGATGTAGATGATGCAGAAGTCAGTTACTACTGAGGGAGTGATTCACTGATGAAGACCGATTTCGTCCCCCATTTGTCTTATGATCCCATAGACCTAGAGGAAAGACTCGAAAGCCTTGTGAGGGCGGTCCGAGATACTGAAAAGGATACACCTAGAAACAACACGAGATTGTTGACGAAATTGGAGAGATGGCTTGAAGACATCAGTTTGATTCAGGAGAAACTTCGAGAGATCAGACGGGAGCTTGTTCCAAATTTGGAGAGCGTACTGGGTATAGAGTTTGAAAATATGGAACTCTTGCAGGTTGCGATGTTTCAGCCAAGTACAAAAAATATCTTCCTCGAGGTTGAAACCCAGTACCGTCGAAGCAAAAATAGTCCACTCGGGTTAGATATGTTTGAGAAGATGATTAACCTCAGTGAGATGTCCAAGGTCATTGCACTAGTGGGAGACGCTGTAATCTCATCAGCGGTCTTGCAGCATCTGTGGAAACCACACTTAGGAAATGCTGGAACAATCACTCAGAAAAAGGCGGATATTGTATCAAATGAAAATATGGCCAGACTTTGTGATGAGTGGGGGCTCTACCAGTATCGTATCCATTTTGATCCCGACACTCCTAGCAAGTCGGAGATCGAACATGACAAGGGTACTCTAATCGAAGCAGTCTATGGCATCATCTATATTGAATATGAATACAAGAAGATCGTCGAACTTGTGCGTCACTTAATCAATATTCAGTGAGGTCGTACTCATCCTCACGATATGTGGGAGTGTCAGACGCAGGAAATGTTTTGTCAAAACGCCGTCTGACCTTATCAGCAATACTGGCATCAGCATATACTCTTACCGAGGGGATGGTTCTAGATTGCTGCTTCAAGATTTGCATTATTGGTTTTCCTTCTTTGGTTTCATCGAGGTTCACAATGTCAAATCCATTTTCACCTCCAACGAGAAGGGGAATCTTCCCCAATGTCTTCTCTCCTAGAGGTGGAGATACAACGTCAACAACAACACTACCAGTCTCCTCAGCCAGCTCGTCTTCAGTTTCAATCAGTTTAGGCACATTGTGAAGCATTTCTTGGAAAAGATTCTGCGTGTCAGCCTCGAATGAAGCGAGTGGTCTTGATAGTATCACTTTGAACAGTTTGCGATATCGAATCCTTGCTGCATACTCTCGAACAAAATCAATTGATGATTCTTCAAGCCATCTGAAGAGGTCACCATCCGTCATTCGTGTGAACATTCCGATGCACTCATTCTTTGATAGGTCCTCTTCTTGTATTCTGAAATAGGTTGCCTTTGAGATCATTGCCTCTGCGAGTTTGACAGCATGGTGCAAATACAAATCACTGAACATCCAAGATCTACTTAGAATCAGAGCTTCCAGGGAGTGTATTGCCTTGAGCATGAAAGCGCGGATGTATTTCCCTTCTCTATTCTTGACAACACGATTAGTCAGCATCACTCTCTCAGCAGGAAATATGCCTAGTTGAACCCCACTAAAGTGAGCGTCTCTGATGAGATAGTCAGTCTTGTCAATGTCCAATGGATGATCCAGAAACTCTGAGAGAAGTCCCATAACTGGAGTTTTAGCCCGTCGACGAAGGATGTCTACTATGTCGGTTGGTACAATATCGCTCTGTTTCAGAACATCAGTGAGGCTGCTGTTCACAATCAGGAACTCACCGAGGTCAAGATGGTCAATCCCGGCCCATGCCTCAAGAGCATACTCAATTGTGTGTGAGGTTGGAGGATGCCCAATGTCATGAAGTAATGCAGTAGCCCTGAAGAGTTTTTGATGGTACTCATCAAGTAAGCGTGAGAAGGGTACGAAGCATGCTGTGTCTAGGTCGTCACAGTAGTTCACAACTCGAATAGACTTCTGAGCAAGAAAGTTAGTCCCGATACAATGTTCAAACCTAGTATGTGTTGCACCTGGATAGACGAGGTGAGCGGGACCAAGCTGCCGGACGTATCTTAGACGAAGCACTTCCCATGTAGAAATGACATCAAGCTCCCATGGTTCAAAGAGTATTGCACCATGGACAGGATCCTGTACTGCTTTTTGACGAGTGTGTTTCTCTCCTAGATTGATGTAGTGATTGTGCTCATCTATGGCGTTTTGGATTTTCACCCAGCTTGCACTTTTTTCTTTTCGAGCATTCTCTATCTCAGATTCTCTCAATCCAGTCAATCGGATGATCTTAATGGCATCGATATCAATATCGCCGGACATAACCTAGAAACCCATCTAAAAAGAATCTGAGCCTGTATTTAAGGCATCACAATTATAGAGTTATTTCAATTTTCGAAACTGTTTGACACGTTCACGAGCAGGAATGTATTCCAATGTGTTTTCTCGTTCCATGGCACGACAATATTCATTGGGATTGCAATATCCCCAACGACGCATCATATTGCATGATGTAGATCCTTTTGCTCTATAGAATGGAGCATCGATGAGGTGTGCTTTAGAGAGGTAAGTGGTCACTGCCTTGATGCTTTTCTTTGCAAATGCCAGTCTAATACATGGAGGACCACGTTCAACAGTTGTCCAGCAGATAATCCTGAACAATCGATACCAGAGAAGACATTTCTTTGCGACATATAGTAAATCGCATTTCGGACAGGTCTCGTTGTAGATAGAAACCTCACAGAGCTCGTTTCTGCTTTGTTTGGTGAGACCAGACCCTCTAAGAAGGTGAAACTTGATTTGAGTAAAACGCTCTGGTGTGAATGATCCGAACTCTTCTATGTATTGCTTAAGCTCTTCAGCTACTATGTCTGAACTTTCAGTCCATAGTTCTTCATCCAACTCAGGGATATTCTCTTCCTCTCTCATAGCAATATCACATTCAGTAAGGATGGTCTTAAAGGCATCAACTCCTATTCTAACAGGTTTATGTAAATTTGTAATTGACCTTGATGGAACAAGTTTTAATTATGACTAGGTTCCCTGCAACTTCAACCTAGAGGACGCCACACAATGACCAAGCTTGAAGTTATCTCAAAGGTATCCTTCAAAGAGGTCATCACATCTGTTGATCTTGTTGACCTTTCAGGGGATGGAAAGGCAAACCCAGTTGTGTCAACACTCAATGGTGATGTAATAGTTTATGAGATAGAAAAAGGCGCAAACCCTGAAGTAAATGAGATTAGTCGGGTAGGTGGATTACCACCTCTAGCAGCAATGGGAATAGGAGATGTAATTGGAAACGGAACACCAGATTTTGTGATTGGTGGGTTGGACAATGCTATGCGTGTCCTTGTCCAGATGGATGATAAACTAAGTGTGGAAGCAACTACTCCATTAGGTAGTCTCCCAACTGCGGTGGTTGTTCTCAATGTTCTGAGTGATGATAGATCAGAGGTTGTTGTTGCAACAACTGATGGTAATTTAAGATGTTACGGTTGGTATGATATAGCGTTGGACAAACTTGCTCACAAAGTGTTAGAACGACCCATCTTCTCAATCCAACCATTGCATAGTAAAGGCATGCCTTATAGTAGATTTGTCTTTGGTGATGATTCGGGCTATCTTTTTGCCTATCAATATGCAGATGACAGACT
Source organism: Candidatus Thorarchaeota archaeon (assembly GCA_048882305.1). Lineage (GTDB taxonomy): Archaea > Asgardarchaeota > Thorarchaeia > Thorarchaeales > Thorarchaeaceae > SMTZ1-45. The sequence goes on along the minus strand of JBHLRT010000191.1, from coordinate 315 downwards.
TCATGAAAGAGCGAAGATCAGTGCAGGAGGAGAAGTCAGTCTAGTTGCAACAGGTGACATGACTAAGGATGGTTACTCAGAGATTGTCACTGTTTCAGATGGTAAAAACCTAACATTGTTCGGAATGGTAAAAGGTGCAATAGAGAAGTATGACTCTGTAAAAGCTCCTAAACCTGTCACCTCAATTAAGATTGGGAACTTCTGGGATAATGGAAACGGACAGATAGTTTCCAGTCACTCTAATTCAACAATTACAGTTCTTGGTTTTGTTGGTAACAGGATTATAGAAGATACCTCATTAAAAACATCCCGCAA
>JBHLRT010000190.1:0-5010 GCA_048882305.1 Candidatus Thorarchaeota archaeon | reverse complement strand
GGACCGAATGATGTCATAGCGATTGCTGACTCTGAGCATATTAGCCTTCGAAGTCTTGTGGCATCAATTCATAATATTCATGGTGTACAACGAACCGAAACCTGTTTGACTTTGCCCTGAGTAATGCTCTTCAAGTTTAGTCAGTTTGGTACCAAACGTAGAAATGACAATCTGCACCATCAAAACCGAGGAATGATAAATGGCGAGTGAGGAAGAACCTGAACCTAGTCTGGAATTAGAGCGCATAGTCTTCTTTAGCGATGCTGTGATGGCTATTGTGTCAACCATATTGGTCATCGAGCTTGCATTGCCTGATCTGAGTGCCGCTGAGATTGCAAGCCAATTGCCAGATATACTTATTTCATTATTTCCGAAGTTCATTAGCTATTTTCTCAGTTTCACGATAATAGGGTCCTTCTGGGTTCGCCATCATATGGTCTTTTCATATATCAAAAAGTACGACTACAGATTGATTTGGTTAAACATATTCTTCCTGCTCTTTCTCGCATTGATACCCTTCGCCACAGTAGTACTTGGCGCAGCTGTGTTTAACGTGACATCAATAATATTCTACTCTGGAATTGTAGCAAGTGCTTCTTTCATATTCCTCTCAATGTGGGTGTATGCGTCGCGAGGTTACAGACTTGTATCAACTTCTATATCCAAAAAGTCCATTCAGTATGAGGAACGACGGTCAATCTTAACGACCACCTCTTTCCTTTTGGCGATACCCGTAGCACTTGTTGATGTGCGTCTGAGTGTGATTGTGTGGGCATTGACTCCCCTAGCGTTTGGTATTTACCGTCGTATATCTGCCCGCCAGTCTAGAAAATCCAATTAGCACGAAACTCAACTTCACCCAAGTGCTAATCTATTTCAGTGAGTCAACTAATTGAGAATATTATGAAAAGCCACACAAAATACCTGACCTTTAATGTTCCAGCTAGGATGGACTTTGTACACATAACACCCGATGTACAGGATGCTGTGAAGGAGAGCGGCGTGCAAGAGGGCTTGTGTCTGGTAAATGCTATGCATATCACTGCCAGCGTCTTCATAAACGACAATGAGGGTGGTCTCCACGATGACTACAAACGCTGGTTAGAGGAGTTGGCACCTCATGAACCAATCAACCGTTATAAACACAATAGGACTGGTGAGGATAACGGTGATGCTCATCACAAACGTCAGATTATGGGTCGTGAAGTCGTAATAGCGATTACAAATGGACGACTCGATCTAGGTACTTGGGAACGCATCTTCTATGGCGAGTTTGATGGTCGAAGAAACAAACGGATTCTCATCAAGATTATAGGAGAATAGTAATGGCTCCTGCGATCAATGAGAGAGCTATGCGGAGTTAGCCAAAGAACACAGACAGTAGTCTGACTAAAATGGAATCCATTTTCTGACGTTCTTCTGATACTGATGGTATTCTTCTCCAAATCGCTCTTCCAACCTTATCTCCTCATAGTTTGCTAGATCATTGTAGACGGCGAAGGCTACTATCCAAACTACTATTGATGCTAGAGAGAATGTGATTACAGCAAGACCAAGATAGACGAGGTGGGACCCAAGATACATGGGGTGTCGGACACGACTAAAAACCCCTGAGGTTGCAAGTTCATCTGCCTGTGTATTCAAGAGATCTTTGTGAGATGCATTGATGAAGTATGCAGCAACAATGATGATGACTCCGCCTACACCTGCGAACACCCAGAAATAGGTCCAGCTCCACAGAAAAGTCGTGATTCGTAGAAGGAACGAGTCCACGGCCCATACTATCAGGAAGACGACCATAATGATCATCATATTGCGGTGACCACTAGGTTTCTCTCCAGTCAAGTTTTCATGAATATGTTCAGACATGATTAATACTCCTCAGAATACTGCAGCAAGACATTCTAACTCATCAGTCATAATTATTCCTATTTTTGATAGAATTGCACGGACAGCTGGATGAAAGTCGAGTAACACTGATATTAGCATCTCGTGATTGAATCTGTATCAACTGGGAGAACACAGAATGAAAACACTATGCCCGGTCTGCGGACGTCTTGTTCAGAATACAGAAGTCGTGGAGGCTGGGAAGGTCTACGTTTTCAGGACTTGTCCTGAGCATGGCACATCAAAGATACTTGTATCTACAGATGCAGGTTACTGGACAGAGTCACTGAGATATGACCGACCTGGAACACATCCTCTTGTGTGGTCCTCTGATGTGAACAAAGGGTGTCCGAATGATTGCGGTATCTGTCCAGCTCACAAACAACACACATGCGTCGGGATCATTGAGATTACTGGTCAGTGCAATCTGGCTTGTAACATTTGCTTTTCTGACTCTCCCTCTGGAGACCATGTGCCGCTCGATCAGGTCATGAGTATGATCGATTCCTACGTTTCCTATGAGGCTGAACCTGAACTCCTTCAACTCAGTGGTGGAGAACCCACTCTTCATCCAGACATCCTCGAGATTGTGAGCTATGCGAAAGGACTAGGCATCCAAGATGTAGCTGTTTCGACAAATGGGTTGGGATTGCTTGACAGTGACTTTGCAGAGAAGCTGGCAAAAACTGATCCTGTGATCTACCTTCAGTTCGATACATTCAATCCGGATGTTTCTAGGGCAATCCGCGGAAGGGACCTTGTGGAGGAGAAGAAGCAGGCTGTCAAAGTCTGTAACGAGCTCGGTATGACGACAGTTCTCGTTCCCACACTCATTGATGGATTGAACACAAATGAGATTGGAGCTATAGTGAAGTATGCTCTAACTCAGAAGAAGGTCTTCGGTGTGAACTTTCAACCCGTAGCCTTTACAGGTCGCATTGGCATCCCTGAAATTTCCGCGCCTACAATTCCTCAGGTCTTGAAGGAGATAGAAGCTCAGACAGATTCAGATCTGGAGGTTTCTGATTTTCGTCCGATTCCCTGTCCGCATCCTCATTGTACTGCAATCGCCTATGTGCTGGTTGATGAGGACGAAGTCACACCGCTTACAGACATTGTCAATGTGGATGAGTATATCGACTATGCTAGAAACCGAACACTTGTCAAAGAGGCTGTCTTGATGGATGAGGCTTTCACCAAGCTATTCTCAACAAGGGCGGTCCCTGGCACTGAGAGTAATCTAGAAGCATTCTGTGAAGCATGTGGTATGACAATACCGGAAGTTCTAGGAAAATCTGTCAAGATTGTATCTGTGCACTCTTTCATGGACCGAAAAATGTACCAGCTTGAAAGAGCACAGAAATGTTGCATCCATGTCATTCGGCCTGATGGCAAAATGATTCCCTTCTGTAACTATAACATGTTTCACAGGCAAAAGGGGGATGATTGATGAAGACAAGCGAATCTGCTGATGCAGAACTAGGCGTTTGTTGTAGTGATTTTTACAATCATCCTATTGTAGTACAGCTTCTCGACGGGATATTTCATCCGGGTGGTCTAGCGTTAAGTAAACTAATGGCTGACAAAATGGGGATCGGAAAAGCATCTATTGTCCTTGACATTGCGTGCGGTGATGGAAAGACCGCGGCATTCCTCGCAAGGAGTCTTGGATGTAAGGTGTGGGGCATAGATGCGAGCCAGGAAATGATTGACTCAGCAGTACAGCTGGCAGAAGACATGCATGTAAGTCAAAGGACAAGCTTCACAGTATCTCTAGCTGGCGCGATACCGAATGATGATGACTCATTCACTGATGCGATTAGCGAGTGCTCTCTTTGTACTTTCTATGACAAAAGACATGCAGTGCAAGAAATCAAGAGAGTTCTGAAACCGCGTGGAATCTTTGGATTGAATGACGTGACAGTCCAAAGTCAGGATATCTTGGATGAGGAGCTCAGAAGTCTATTAGGACGAGTTGCTTGTGTCGCTGATGCGCTTTCATCAGAAGAATATGTGCATCTATTTGAGAAGGCGGGTTTCAAACTCCTATCATCTTCTAATCACTCCGATTTGCTAAAGGATCTTGCACGAAAAGCAAAGGGACGGGCGCAATTCTTCAGGGAAGTCAGTATCGATAAAGAAACTATGAACAAGATGTCTGAGGCAATACGGTTCATCGGGCTGATTGAAACACAAATTGAGTTAGATAATATTGGCTATGAGATGTTCATCTTCGAAGGTCCTTAGTTTCTTCTTTTGTAAAGATCCTCATAGAACATCCCTGAATACATTAATCTACGCGATACTGGCATAAACATCTTTGAAGCAATCTGACTCACCGGAACCGAGTAAGTCTGGAGACTCCCACCAAGTCTCGTTGACAAGAAGATTGCAAGTGGATTATAGATTCTCAAGAGTCCCTTGAACTTTTGACAGTCAAGAAGCATGATGTATCCACCATCACATGTGAGCTTCTCGATCTCCTGAAGTACTCGCGGTGACTCTGGAATTATGGATAGAGAATAGGTTGACATCACCAGGTCAAAGCACCCTTCAAGTGATGAAGCCATCCCTCTTGCATCCATCAGTTTGAGCTCAATGTTCTTGAATCCGTTTTCGCGGACGCTTCGAACTGCTTGTTTGAGCATAGCAGGAGTGTAATCAATCCCTACAATTTCTCTGTAATCTGGGAATTTCTCTACAAGAAGTGGCAGATTCGCACCTGTTCCAGTACTCACATCGAGAATCCGTGGATTTCTCAAGTCTGGAAGTCGTTGAATTGCTTCTTCTCTCCATTTCTTCAGATTCACTCCAAGTCCTCTATAGAACTTCAAAAGCATCTGATAGTGTAAGGCTGAGGAACTATAGATATGTCGTACTCGTTCTCCAGCTACATCGTTCATGGTTCTTCAAACTCTCAGACAGCTGACCTAAAGCACTGCACCAGACCAAACATATGTAGTAGTCTAACTGTATTTTCTACCCGCCCCTCATCCTTCGTGTTCAGACTCGAATCTTGAAGAATTTCTGATGGACGACGTTTCTCCTCCAGCAAGTCGCAGATTCTTACAAGGTCTTCTTGCGGAAGGTCGAAGGTTTTAATCAATGCTGATGGAATGAGGT
>JBHLRT010000189.1:0-5016 GCA_048882305.1 Candidatus Thorarchaeota archaeon | reverse complement strand
GAATCACAAGTCCGGATATTAGATCATCGACAATGTTAGGATCGATCAGCCTTCTATATACAAGCACGCCAATGCCTTCAAAATAGGTTCCAACTGAAAAGAACAAAGATCCATTCTCAGTATTCTTATCGAAAGCATACTTTTTCAGATAATCATCATAGTTCTCCCATCTCCAATCCCAGACCGAGAGCTGTTGTTGCACAAATTTAGGGTTATAGAAGTGGTCGTAGATTTGCATAAACAATGAGGCTTGTCTTGTATCCAGTTCAGTCTTGCCTGTCTCCTGGATTTTCCTGATTTGAATCAATGCAATTAGGATTCCCAGAAGTAATCCTAAGGTTTGTAGTGCGTTCAGAAAAAGTGCAATATTTTGCATCATTACATCTCTCCAAGTTTGGAAATTACTCTCATTGGTTTTTAGTTCCATTATCATGAGCTTATGCACAATTTTGGAGGAAAGATTCTTTGAAAATCGTGTATTGCATTACACCACGTGACTTGGATTGCTAGACCACAGAATCAAGGAACTGCTGTGCCTCTTTTGAGTCGAAATAAAGAACAGTCTTCTCTGAGTCAGAGTACTTTTCTAGAATAGGAAATGTGCCTCTTTTCGCCCTATTCGGATGATTCCAAATCCATTTCAGAAAATCGAGATCGATCTTCTCATAGCAGCCATCTGGAAGTTCAGCACGGACCTTTCCATGGTGCAGAATCCTTCTTTTTACTACTCTCCAGAGGGCAACAGGTCGCCTTACTCGAAGATAGATTGCTGTGTCAGCTCGCTGTATTCTCTCATCTAATGTGGTTGAGTAGTTGCCATCCATGACCCATTCGTCCTCGTCAATCAGTCGATGAACTATTGACGGCCAATCCTCTTTCGGTGTGGGAACCCAGTTTGGTTTCCAGTAATGAGAGTCAAGGTGGATACATGGGATCCCTAACTTATCAGCTAGTTTTTCCGCGAAGCTCGACTTTCCTGAGCCACTATTACCCAACACAAGCACTCGTTTCATTCCGTTACTCAACTATATAGAGAAATATTTGAAGACTTTGGCGATAATCATGCTATTATTGCCGACATGCTTAAATTTGGCCAGTCTGGCGAAATAGTTTGTGTGGTATTGGTATGGATATTGATGTTGTGAAGCTTAGAGCAGAATTTGATAAACCCCATCACCTCATTGAAACCTCAGATGATAAAATTCTGTTTCTACGTGAATGGAAACCCGCAGTCCCGTCAAAGACAGCAATTATCATTTTTCACGGAATAACCGCATATAGTGAGCCTTACGATTCATTAGGAAGTCCACTCTCCGATGCTGGATTTTCTGTATTTGGTCTTGATCTACGTGGTCATGGTCTTTCTGATGGTGTCAGAGGTGATTATCCGAGCAAGGAAAGACTCGTGAATGATGTTTGTGAAACTATCACATTTGTGAAAAACCAAGGATTTTCAGGAGTTATTCTCGTAGGCAGTAGTCTAGGAAACTTGGTTGTACTTGAAGAAGGATTGGATCATTGTCAAGACGATATCTCTGGACTCATTCTTCTGAGTATTGGGAGAGAAATCAAGCCTGGTGCATTCCCCCAAATGTCAACAGGAGAGAAATTGAAGACGATAGGAAAGATGATCTTTGCTTACAGCCGTCCAGTCATGGAGTATAAACGGGAGGGTATTATTGGTAAAGAGGATCCTTTATTTAATTTCAAATATTCACCAAGATTCCTGAATTATCTCAACGCACAACGATTCATGAAGAAGTATAGGTTTCCGGAGCATTTGGATTTCCCAGTTCTTGTTGGCATTGGTGAAAAAGATGAGATATTCACTATCGAAACAGCCCGAGCTTTCTTTGATGAAGTTCCTAGCGAAAACAAGGAATTTCAAGTAATCCCTGGGGCGAAGCATGCAGAAACACACGCTATGTGTTCGCCCTCTTTAATAAATTGGCTGAAAAAGAATTTCGATTGAACACTGGGGTATCAAGTGAGATCTGTTATTGTGTCCCATCTGGAAAAGTATCACGTAGTTCTCGTTTGAGTATCTTTCCCGATATACTACGGGGAAAATCATCGAGAATGAGAACATGTTGAACTCGCTGGAACTTTGCTCCAACCCTCTCATTAACCCATTTCATTAGTTCCTCTGGTTTTATCGACATTGAATCTCGTAGTATAACTGCTGCAACGGAAGCCTCTCCCCATTTTTCATTTGGAATTCCAAAGACTGCAACTTCCTTCACAGATGGATGTTGCGCCACAACCTCCTCGATATCCTTTGGATAAACATTTACTCCACCAGAAATAATCATGTCTTTTTTCCGATCAACCAAATAGAGAAAACCATCTTCATCAAGATAACCTAAATCCCCAGAATGAAGCCACCCATCTCTCATGGCTTCTGCTGTTAATTCAGGGCGCTTGTAGTATTCTGTCATTAATGTGGGCCCTTTTCCAATAATTTCACCAATCTCTCCAACCGGAACATCCTCATCATTTTCATTCACAATTCGCATTTTGAAGAAAGGTGGAGGAATTCCTACCGATTGCAGCTTTTTGGGGATATGCGTTCTATCTAAAACTGTTAGGAAACCTTCTGTTAAACCATACAGCTCGTAAAACCGATTTGGCAGGAGCTGATTGAGCTTTTCCTTCACATCCATAAGTAATGGTGCACCAACAGAGCAGATCATTTCTAAAGATTCCAGCGCCTCGACCGAGAAGTTCGGAGCATTTAGGATGGCAATTAATTGTGAAGGAACCATAATCACATGAGTGACCTTTTCACGCTGTACTGTTTCAATGAATTCTTGGGCATCAAACTTGAGTTTTAAGATGAATGTTGCTCCAAGAAACATAGCTGGCATCATGGTCACAAAGGCTCCATTAAACACAATAGAGCCACTATGAATGACTACGCTTTCAGGTGTTATTCTGAAGCTTGATGCAAATAGAGTGGCGTAATACGACCGGACATAATGCGAGAGTACGATGCCTTTTGGCAACCCAGTTGTTCCGCTACTATAGATGATATTATAGGGGTCATTTTCATCTATTTCTTCAGCATCAGGTTCCTGATTGCTAGCTTCTGCTTTGAGTGATTGATAGTCATTATACTCCGAATTTGAAGAGCCATCGATCACAACAAATTCCTCAACATTAGTCAATTCATGTTTAATCTCCTCTAGAATACTCATATACTGAGAACTTGTTACGACTATCTTAGCATCAGAATCATTGATGAGTGATTTGAATCCTCGACTCATGAGTAATGTACTTAGGGGTACAGATACTGCACCGAGTTTAGCTATTGCCCAATACAGTTCAAGCAATTCAAAACAATTAGGTAAGACAATTGCTATTTTATCTCCCTTTCCTACACCTAAACCACACAGCATATTGGCTACGCGATTGACACCCCTATTAAACTCCTGATATGAAAGTCGGATGTTCTCAACAATTATTCCAAGATGATCTGGGCGATATTGAGAATTCCTCGTCAACAGCATTCCAATATTAACAGGATGGAACTCTGGAAATTTCATCATAGATTACCCCTCAAATGAAATAACCCAACTATATCCAACATGAAAAACTTTCCGTAGTACTCGGTGAAAATAGTTATACAATTAGATATACGCAGATTTTTGTTAAATCAAAATCCTAGTGAAAGACTCTCTCACTTTTTGTAATTTCAAAGGTCTGCGACAGCGGGAATGATTTCTTCTCCAAACTTCTCTAGTGGCATAATCTCTTGTACATTTGGCATGTTGAGAATAAGATGTTCAATACTCTCGTTTGCCAGTCCTTTGCATATTCCAATTACATCATCGGTTGACATATTTCCCGAGGACAAATTCACAGTACTCAACGCGGTACGTTCTATTTCATCGTATGGTCTTCCAATGGTTTCACAATGTTTTTTCAAGACCTTGAGTTTGTGATTGATAGCTTCAAGACCAGCATAAGCAAATAGATTGCATGCATCTGCGTATTGAGCTACGAGCCGTAGAGTCTTTTTCTCACCCATTCCTCCTATCAATATCTTAGGATGCGGTTTTGAGAGAGACTGTGGACTGTTTATTGGTTCAGATAATTGATAATGCTTGCCGTTGAATGAATCTCGTTTCCCTGACCACATCTGTTTGGCAATTTGTAAGGTTTCCTCTAACATTTCGAATCGGTGTTGAATTTTTGGAAAAGGCAGTCCCAATCCTCGTGCTTCTCGTTCATACCAGGCTGCTCCCACACCAAAATATGCCCTTCCACCTGATAACACATCTAATGTTGTAACAGTTTTAATCAAAGCACCTGGATGCCTATAAACAACTCCTGTCACTAATGTTCCCAACTTAACTTTGCTAGTTTGTGCAGCTATATAATTCAGGGTGCTATACGCTTCTAACATTGGCTGAGCAGCATCACCAAACATTTCTAGCTGGAAGAAATGATCCATAACCCAAATACTGGAAAAACCAGTCTTTTCAGCAGTTCTTACGATTTCGCTCAGTGTTGTGCTTATTTCACCAGGCCATGTAAAGACGGGAATTTGTAGACCTATTTGCATAGTATATCATCTCCTTCATTCAGTTTTTCTTATTTCAGTCTTTCATTATGACTAGGATGAACTATCTTTTCTCCAGTCTAGCTTCTATTCATTCTGCAGAGTCAATTTGACGGAGAGAACTCTCCATGAACTTGATAAAGGTCAGCATTTCAATCACTATATTATCTGATCATCTATTACCTCAATTTGAAACATCTTCCCATCATTCCACAATTCACATGTCCTCTGATTTGACCACAAATAAGTATCATCCCATGCCAGTGCGTCTGTGCCCCATGCAACAGGATAGATTTTGCCAGCTAAAGTCCAGTTAGGATGCCACTTTGTTAGATGTATTCCCGAATCTGCCCAGAAGAAACTCCCTGTCCATACAATAGTCCCCCAGAGAGCTGCTCCTTGATAATTAATTTCTGAAACAATATCCCCTGTCATGTTTATCTTGTATACAA
>JBHLRT010000188.1:0-5023 GCA_048882305.1 Candidatus Thorarchaeota archaeon | reverse complement strand
CAGATTTTGGAGATATTTCAATAGATAATGATGAAAAAAATAAGTCACCTGAATCCCTAGTAAATACTACAACACTAACTGCTGATTTCCTTTATCGAATATTAGATTCTCTTACTCATCCCTTTTACATCATCGATGTTGATGATTACACAATTAAGATGGCAAACAGTGCAGCCATGATCGGACAATTGGATGAAACTAGTAAATGTCACTTGATAATCCATCGGAGTCCTGTACCTTGTTGGGAAAAAGGATACGATTGTCCTGTCTTCGAGATTAAGAAGACCAAGAAACCAGTAATCCTCGAACATACGCATTTCGACGAAACTGGAGATTTGAGACTAATAGAAGTTCATGCATATCCTGTAATTGATTCCGATGACAATGTTGTACAAATAATCAACTCTGCTCTGGATATAACAGATCAAAAATGGGTAGAGGGTCAGCTTGCTACCGAGTCTAGAAGAGCCCGTCTCTATCTAGATTTGTTAGCTCATGACATGTCAAATGAATTGCAAGTCATCCAAGGAAGTGCTGAGCTTGCAAAGGAAGTTATGACGACTGGAACGGAATCCGAGATGTTATACCAATTTGTGCATCAAATTGTTGAATCTGTAAATCGATGTATGACTCTCATTTCTGAAGCAAGGTCTACTGAGAACCTCGCAATAGCTCCTTTAGTTGAAAGGTCAGTATCTCGAGCACTCTTAGATTGTGCGGAAACAATAGGTGAAAACTTTAGTAATTGCATATTGGTATTTGAGGGTGAAAATTTGGATGCTAAGGTTTTAGCAGATAAGTACCTTGAGAATCTTTTCATCAAAATTATTTCAAATGCCGTAAAACATAATCTATCTGATTATCGAATTGTATGGATTCGACTTCGTCCATCAAATGAGGGTTATGAAATTTCGATCTCTGACAATGGTCCTGGTATCGAAGATGTGATGAAGGAGGTATTATTTGATCCAAAACACAGGTTTGGAGGACTTGGAATTCATTTCTCGTTACAGATTGTTGAAAAATATGGTGGAAAAATCTCTATTCGAGATCGAATTCACGGACATCCAAACGAAGGGGTGGAGTTCGTAATTTGGTTACCAAAATTGAGGAGTAGTGATAATTAGTGCAAACTGAAAATGATTTTCCCCCAATACTTAGACGTACTCTGATAGCAAGTATAGAATACCTTGGGATACAAAGAAGCGCAATTGATATTCTATTCGTTCTATATCTTGAGAAGCTAAAGAATCAGCCTTCACTATCAATAAGCGAAATTGTTCAGAAATCGGGTCTATCATTGAGCTCAGTTTCAAGTCTGTGTTCTCGACTTGAAGCAGAAGGTATTCTCACTAGTAGGAATGATGATTCAAGAGCTGGACGGGGACGTAGGAAAATACTCTATGAATTTAACATGGGTTTAGATGAGCTTCTAAAACTAGGAATTAGGAAGTATTTACGAGAAGTAGGACGAATTTGCCGAGATATCAAAATGCGTCAGAAAAAGCATGAAAGTGATGATGGAATACACAAGGATTTGTTAAACTGCCTAGAGGCTGAAATATGTTCATTCCTCTCAGGCACAATTCACATAGCTAGTGAAATCAGCCCTCAATGGATTGAGGCTGAAATAAATGAAGATGTTGATCTGGACAAAAAGCTAGTTGAAAGTGCAATTTGACTTGCTTAATGGGGTATAAAAGTGAAATCGTTAGAACCAACAATAACAAATCAGGAAGAGCCAAAATCTCAAGGAAGAAACAGGAATAACCCCCGAAATGTTACCACCAACGAAAAGGGGTTGTTCATCATCCACAGACATTCAGGAATGGCACTGTATTCGCATGAGTTTGTGAGAGGGGAATTGGACCCTCAATTATTGTCTGGTTTTATAGGTGCCATGACAAGCTTCCTTGGTGAGGCTTTGAGTTCTGCAGAATCGGGCTGGAAGACCATGTATGGGTCTGATACAACTCTGATTGTAGAGGTCGGAGAATGGACTACTGCAGTTCTCGTTGTTCTAAAAGACAATGGTCTTTTACATAACAAAGTTCGTTTAATAGTAGCTGAATTTGAGAACATGTTTCAGGCATTTAGAGATGCATCATGTTTTGAAGGTGGAATAATTGATGCTTTTGATGAGTTTACAATGAGAGTCTTCTTGGATGAGAAGATCTCATTCCGGACATGTATAAGAAAAAAACCAGACTGGAAAGAGGAGATGCTTCCTTTTGCCAGTCTTAACCAATTAGATAGTATAAACTCTATCCTATCAATGATTGACAGTCAAATAGCTATTGGAGACATTGTGAGATGTCTGAACATTTCTTTTGAGGCAGCCAAAGAGATTGTAATGTTTGCTTATTGGCACCATAGCATCGACCTACGTTATACTCCTTCTAATGTTGATATCTTGAAACCAACGGAGAAATCTCTCTCTACAATTTTCTCCAATGGTAATCCTCTCCGACTATCAAGAAACACTATGTTTATTGTGGGTAGTTTGGATGGTAGAAAGCCATTAGGAGCAATACTGGAACGATGGAATTTGGATGATGAAAACATAAAGTCAGAACTTGGCGATTTGATTACACAGGGATTTCTTCAAAAAACCACTCCCGAGCATAATTTAATTTTGGGACATGAAAGTGTCCTCAACCTCTTTCTCGCTCAATGTACAAGACTTGTTCCCCAACAGACTCTCAAGGTAGCTCTTCTAACAACGTTTGTAAATGGAATTCGAACCCATCCCTGGTTATCAAGAGTGCAAATTCAAGACGGCTTTAGTTTGCAATGTCAAATTGATGAAACAATGTCTCCCAGCGATTATGGTGATCTATATGATGCACTTCAATACGTAATCAACGAAACAGTGAGAAAGCTATCAGTCATTGTTGATGAAGAAAAGGTCAATGATGCCCTCATTCAAGCCCGAATGCGTAATAATACATGATTTATGACTCCCATTGCTTAAAGATGCTATCTTATAATCAATTTCAGCCAGTCATTGCGATATGAGTCAATCAACAAACTCCAAGGCTATTGCAGCTGTGATAACTGGAATTGTTATTGTATCCGCCTCATTGGTATTTGTTCTGCCCAATTTATTAGAATCTCCCACTGAGATTGAGGTGACTCTGATTTACAACGCTGGAGTTATGATCGAGGCGAAGGGAGTCAGGATTTTCATCGATCCACTGTACCTCCCGAATAACTATTCAGAGCTGTCAGCGGATGTCATTCTCATAACACATCCTCATACAGACCATTACAATCCAGAGGATATTGACGAAATTTTAACCAATGACACTCTTTTTGTATGTCCAAAAAACATGACTGGGGCAATTGAACAGTATGACGGTTTTGGAGTAAACCCGGGAGATAGTTTTCTTGTTGGTGATATCAATATCACAGCATTCCCTCTCTACCTCCCTGACTATCCTTCTGGCGCTCCGTCTTTTCACCCTCGTGAGGCAAACTGGACCAGCTATATCATTGAAATTGATGGATTCACCATCTTCCACGCAGGAGATACAAAATATATCGATGAATATGACCAACTCACAGGACTCATAGATGTTGCCTTCCTCCCGATTTACTTTGATGGAGGGTTGGGTCCTCTCAATGCATCTCTTCTACCCATTGTCGATGCGATAAATACAATCCAGCCGCGATATGCCATCCTTACTCACTATATGACTGCAAATCTTGACATCTTCATGACTGAATACAGTATTCTCGTTGACAGTCCGAGCAGTGAGATTCTAGGTTGGGCATATGAAACGTCTAGGATCTTCACAGCTGATGGGGCTTGAGTTTGACTATGTAAACGTGGGTTATAATCCCCCTTAGCACTCAATTATTCTGGATAGCAGAACATTCAAAACTAGCTTCACTGACCACGATAACTAATGTGAGGAACTCACTATGCCAAAGGAATCATTTGACAAGCTTGCTGAGATGAGAGAAAAGGCGCTTGAAGCTGGAGGCGAGGAGAGAAAGAAACGTCAGCATGAGGCTGGTAAATATACCGCTCGAGAGCGTATTGAAAAACTTCTCGACGCGGGCTCTTTCGTTGAGATTGACGAGTTCGTAGTTCATCGCGAGTCCGCCTTCGGTATGGATGAGAACAAAATTCTTGGTGATGGCGTCATCACCGGATACGGTACAATTGATGGTCGTAAGGTATTCATCTTTAGTCAGGACTTCACTGTTTGGGGTGGGTCTCTCGCTGAGATGTATGGTCTCAAAATCTGTAAAGTCATGGACATGGCTCTTGAAACCGGAGCTCCGGTTATAGGCTTGAACGATTCAGGAGGTGCTCGTATTCAAGAAGGCGTTAAGAGTCTCGCTTCTTACTGCTGGATCTTTAGACGAAATACTTTAGCAAGTGGAGTGATTCCTCAGATTTCAGCGATCATGGGTCCCTGTGCAGGCGGCGCAGTTTACAGTCCTGCAGTCACTGACTTCACTCTGATGGTGAAAGGGACAAGTCACATGTTCATCACAGGGCCTGAAGTCATCAAGACTGTCACGGGAGAGGAGGTAAGTTTTGAGGAACTTGGTGGTGCAATGACCCACAACACGACCAGTGGTGTCGCGTCTTTCGCAAGCGAGGACGAGGATGACTGCATCATGCAGATTAAGACACTCCTCAGTTACATTCCAAGCAACAATCTCGAGGAACCACCGCGAGTTGATACAGGACATGCTCCTGATGACATCGACGTGTCAATCGACGATCTGGTTCCTGAAGACCCGAATGTTCCGTATGATATGAGGGATGTTGTTGCTAAGCTTGTTGACAATGGAGAGTTCTTTGAGGTTCACGAACATTGGGCGAAGAACATGATAACTGGATTTGCCCGTTTTGATGGTCGTTCTGTAGGTATTGTAGGCAACAATCCTGCTCACCTCGCTGGTACAATCGACATTAATGCTTCTGACAAGTGTGCTCGGTTCGTACGATTCTGTGATGCGTTCAACATCCCTGTCATCACATTCATGGACGTCCCTGGTTATC
>JBHLRT010000187.1:0-5029 GCA_048882305.1 Candidatus Thorarchaeota archaeon | reverse complement strand
CTTGAACTGCAGTTGATCCAGCCTCACGGATATGATAACCAGAGATTGAGATAGTATTCCAACGGGGGATATTCTTTGTAGCATATTCCATGATGTCACCAATGATTCTCAGAGAAGGCGTAGGTGCTAGAATCCAAGACTTTTGTGCCATGTACTCCTTCAAAAGATCATTTTGGATAGTACCTCCAATCTTGTCAGCAGACACGCCTTGTTTCTCAGCAGCCACCATGTACATTGCAAGAAGAATAGAGGCAGGTGCGTTAATCGTCATTGACGTGGTGACTTTGTCCAGAGGTATTCCATCGAAGAGAATCTCCAGGTCCTTCAATGAATCAACGGCAACACCGAGTTTCCCCACCTCTCCATGGGCAAAGGGATGATCAGAGTCCCTAGCAAAGAGTGTAGGTAGATGAAAAGCTACGCTGAGACCGGTCTGACCATTCGCAAGAAGGAACTTGAATCGCTCATTGGTTTCCTCAGCGGAACCCATTCCCGCAAACTGTCTCATGGTCCAGAGTCGTCCACGATACATTGAGGGTTGAACACCGCGAGTATACGGATACTCGCTCGGAAAACCCAAGTCTTTCATATAGTCAAAATCAGGAAGGTCAAGAGGTGTATAAAGGACTTTCACAGGCTTACTAGAAGTTGTGACATACTCCTTCCTACGATCAGGATGCTTGGCTTGATGTCGTGAGAGTGTGTTCTTCTCCCAGTTGTCCTTTGCAGCAGCAATCTTCTTGGATGTATCATCAACCATGGACTACTCCTCCGTATCAAAGAATAAGTGACCCAAAAAAGGACAGAATATTAACTGTTCGATTAGTGAAGTAACTAGAACTCAAACCCTCTGCGAGCTGGAATTTTCTCACCACTGTAGTAATGCTTGACTTCCTTCATCTCCGTGACAAGATCCGCAGCATCTAAGACTTCTTGACGTGCGTACCGCCCAGTCATTATTAATTCCATCTTCTCGGGTTTGCTCTTAATCAAGTCAAGCTGTTCATCAAGGGAAATCAGGTTCCATTCAACAGCCACATTGATTTCATCCAGAATTAATACATCACACT
Organism: Candidatus Thorarchaeota archaeon; assembly: GCA_048882305.1. Classification (GTDB taxonomy): domain Archaea; phylum Asgardarchaeota; class Thorarchaeia; order Thorarchaeales; family Thorarchaeaceae; genus SMTZ1-45. The sequence continues at coordinate 3,959 of JBHLRT010000187.1, read as the reverse complement.
TTCTCTCGCGGATGACATCCTGGGCAAGATGTAATCCATCTTGAGCCATTTTGATGTCAATAGGATCCGGATTCGCTTTATCAACAAAGGTTTCACGGCCCATCGGTATAATTGTGAAATTTGGTAACTTTTCGGTGCTTTTGAACTCTCCATAATTGACTTCTTCCTCACCTTGTCGGATTGCGAGTTTTGCTTTCATGAATGAGATCATGAGCACCTCAAGACCATGACCAGCAGCTCGAAGTCCAGCACCAAGTGCGCAAGTGGTCTTACCCTTTCCCTCACCGGTGTAAATCTGAACTAGTCCAGTAGCCACCTTTAGTCACCAGATATCTGTAATCGCCTAGCAACCTCTGCAACTCTTTGCCCTACAAGCTGACTGCCTTTGACAGCTAGTTCGTCATCCTCTGCAGACCTCCATGAACCATCATCAACTTGTAGGCTCCCTGAACCAAAGTTGCCATGTTTCACAGGACTTCCAACGCTCCCCACTACAATCATACCCTGGCCTAAAGCATAACGATTCAAGACATCTACAACATGCCCCTGACCGCCATATCTGAGTCCAGCATAGGTAATTGCACCAAATACCTTGTCCTTCAATTGATGGTCGTTCATCTTCATTGTACGAGACCTGTCAATGAAATCCTTGAGTACTCCTGGTACTGATGTGAAGTACGATGGGGCCCCAATGATGATTCCATCAGCATTGATGAGACGTTTCTCAATTTCTGGCATATCGTCATTAGCACTCTCAGGACAGGGTTTTTTCCTCACACATGAATCACAACCCGTGCAATGATTGATTGTATAATCACTAATGTTCAGCAACTCAGTTTCTGCATCAGAAATTGCGTCAAGAGCTCTCTGAATTAAGAATCGAGTGCTTGAACGTTCACTCTTAGGAGACCCACAAATTCCAATAATTCTCATCGAACGACCTCAAAAGCGATGCATCATGTGGGATACTTGTGTCTTTCGTCACCTCAGGGATCATATGGATTTGGCTGTTTGCTGATTCGCTCTTTGTACTCTTCTGATTTTGCCTTGTAAGTATGCGACTTTTCAGGTGCATCCAATTTGATGTATAAATCTGCAAGAAGGTCACATGCAGAAGCACATCCAAAATAATCACCAACAGTCGCTAGAGTCGAGTATGCATCTTCCAGAACTCTTGCTGCTTGTTGATAGAGGCTCTTTCCAATTAGAACATGTCCTCTAGTAATTAAAGTCAAACCAACCACATTTTGCATCTCTTTGTCATCAGGATATTCCTCTGCAAGAAGAAGTAGGCGAACCCATTGGCGCTCAGCGCTTGGAATGTCTCTTGCATACAGATAGGCGCTTCCCAATGAATACAAAGCTCTAGCTATCTGTACGGCGCTCCCAGAGGTTTCAGCAAGATTCAAAGCTTCAGAGGTTCTTTCAATACTCCATTCGTGGTCTCCAAGACCAACATATGCGTGATCTATTCTTAGCAGACACTGAGAAAGAGCTCTACGTCTATGTTTCTCTGAAATTGAATCTAGTCCTGTTAAGCCGTCTAAGATGATTTTTGCCTCTGAACAAAGAGTGAGTTCACTTTTGTAATCATGATCTCGAGCCCCCCTCCAAATTGCTTGGTCAATCAATTCTTCAGCTTCAAAGATTGTTCTTTCAGGACTAGCCAAAGATAAGCACTCTCAGATGTTGATATCATCAGTATTGAATAAAACTGCTACGACATCTTCTCATACAATGAGTGTGCGATTTCACTCACTGTACTCACCGCATTAAGGTTGCTTTCATGAGGTTGGGATGCAACAACAACGGTGAGCGAATAAACCTTCAACATCTGCAAAACGTGATCTCCAGATTTTACTTCAGAAGGAGTGATGTCCATGATAGGAGTAATAACTCCTTGAGAGATCTCAACTTGTATTCTGAATAAATATACGTCAGGAACATTACCTCTGATTAGATTTCCTTCTGAATCAAACACTCCAACAAATGCAATCTCAGGTTGTTTGAGTGTTTTGTCAACGATTTGCTCAATGCGTTTGAGTATTTTCGCAGAGGGTTTGTCAAATGATACTGAAAGGTAGTCATCAATTAATGCAGTAATATCAGCAATGTCGCTCATACTCCCATTCCATGAATCAATCAGGTTTCCATACTCATGATCTAAAGCATGACCTAGAGATTGCATGAGGTTCTTCAACTTAGTCAAATGTTGATCCTTCGATGATAATGAAACAAGTGCAAACGTGGAATAGAACATATAGGACCAAATACAATCTTCCATCTCAAGTGTGTAGACTCTGTCAGAAGATGTACTTGAACTAGATTGCATCATGATTACAGAGTTTCGAACATAAGATGGTAAGGAGTCAGGGTCAATACAAGCATCTTCTTCAAATGAGCGCCTGTATAGAGAGTCACCATCTTTATTGACCATGTAAACACAGCGAATCATAGTAGTCCCGTCTCGTTGGGTAAATGCATCTGTCCCATGTCATAAGGATTGCTGGTTCTTATGAAACAAACATTATTACGCCTAGGTCAGTAAATTCTTATCCTCTTTAGCTCAGACTCACTCGAGGACAACGCGGATGTCAGAAGAACCAGCACCGACGAAGAAGAAGAAGAAAAGGAGAGAACTTCAGAAACGGACTCGCTATGACATCTATGCTGAATTATTGCGTGTCATCTACATATGGGGTTTTTGTCCCTTAACACGAGCAGCTCGGTCGACAAACATGCCTGTAGATAGGGCAAAAGAATCCATCACAGAACTGTTGGAGAGAGGATTGCTTGAAGAAGAAGATGACGATGGAATGACTGTCTTCAAAGTAACTGTTAGGGGTCACCAGTATTTGGAGCTCTACAAAAGACTCGCAGGACTTGTTGGTATACCTATCCCAGAGCCTATCATTGGGATGTGAGCATTTGAGACTAATTTGTAGCCCTGCTTTATACGATCAGGAAAAAACAAGGTGAAGGCCAAGATGGCTGAAAAATTGACATTTAAAAACGAAGATCTGGTTGAACTCAGAAAGGTCGATGGCGATGTTGAAATCCGTAACTGTAGGACGCTCACGCCAGCTGAGGGCGACACAATTGAAATTACAGGGACACTACATGTGATTGATGAACTTGAAATTGAAGGTTCGTTACAATGCGGTAGACTTGAATCCAAGACCCGGGATCAAATCACTGTTAGTGGTAGTCTTACTGTAGACAAGACAGCCAGTATCCCACGAGGAAGTCTTACCGTTCGTGGAGATGCTAATGCACGGGAAGTTCAGGTTGGTGGAGCTTTCAAGGTTGAAGGCAATCTTGAGTGTGTTGCTGCAAAAGCAGGTGGCTCCATCCATGTCGTGGGCGACGCAAAGGGTCAGAGACTCACAGGAGGCGGCTCCGTTAAGATTGATGGCGACGTTGATGTTGAGCGAGTATCCGGTGGCGGATCTGTGGCAATCTATGGAAAAATCAAGGTTGAAGAGTTTGATGCAGGTGGCTCAGGAAAGGCAATAACTGGATTTATCAAGAAAGTGTCAGTTGGCGGGAGCTTCAAAGCTGAAGACTCAATCGAGATTGAAGATTTGGATGTTGGAGGTGCAGCCAAGGTAGGGCCAGGGTCGAAAATAACTACTGTTGACATTGGAGGCGCTTTCAAGGCCGAAGGTGATTTCGAATTTGATGAAATCAATGTCGGAGGAGCTGTCAAAATAAGTGGTGAAGGCAAAGGTCGGACTATTGATGTGGGTGGGACTGTTAAGACTGAAGGGAATCTCGAGGTCACTGAGGGTCTCAATGTCGGAGGAACCGTCTCAGTAGGTGGCAACCTAAAGAGTGATGGAAAGATCAAAGTTGGCGGCACAGTGAGAGCTGAGGGACGCATTGATACATTCCGTATCATTGTTGGCGGCGAGATCCAGGCGGAGTACATCAAGGCCACTGATGGTTTTCGAATAGGC
>JBHLRT010000186.1:0-5037 GCA_048882305.1 Candidatus Thorarchaeota archaeon | reverse complement strand
CGTCACAAAAGCTTCCCAGGATAAGGTTAACCTACTTGTCACATATCGTCCACTATTTCCATTTGCAATTGACAGACTTTCAGGACTTGACCTTATTCGTGTAAGATTATTGACAAAGAACTATATCTCAACATATACGATTGGTAGTGGATGGCTTTGCACTCGTGATGGTCTTAATGATGCACTGTTAGAATCTCTTGGATTCAAGAAGAAAGGAGATTTCATGGCTGAGAGTGACTTTGGTGAACTAGCACCTATAGGGAGAATCTGCACACCTCCAGGAGTAAAGAATCAATCGGGATTTGTGAATTACATCGCAGGAAAGATGGGATTAGAGGCAGTCTTATTCTCAGGAGACCTTGACGATGAAGTAAAAGATGTTCTTGTTATTGCTGGAATGGGAGTAGATATGCCAGAAATTGTAAGTGCAAAGAATCAGGATATTGACACATTGATAACCGGAGAGCTTGCTCCTGAAATAAGACTCTTGGCTAATGAGGAAGGTATCAATACATTGGAACTTGGAGCATTCAGAACAGAAGAGCCAGGGATGAAAAGACTCCGAGATGTAATCAGTCTTGATTTTCCTGATTTGAAGACAGAGTTCACTGAGTCAGGAACACTTGCGAAATCTCTACGACCGTACAAAGATGATATGGCGTAGAACAACTATTTTGTCTCAGGTGGCATTCGGATCAACACTACATTCTTGTTTCGTGAAACACCGACATGTTCTGCAACAGGATTGCATTTTGTTCTCATAATATGAATAGTAGGACAAGAGGGACTAAACTCAGTGAGTGATTCAAAATTACCCATCCCTTTTGCTACAATTAATTGAGCGGATGAAAATAACTTTTTGAACTCGTCAGAGTTACGTTCGAGGTTAACTCCAATTGAGGAAGCGCCAGTGTCACGGACTTCATCCGCGCACTCGGATAGACCTACCTCTTTTGCATCAATCATTGTGGCATCATTCAAGACAGGCCCACCCTTTACAACCGCAATCACTCTTGGACCTAGACGCTTAATCTCTCGAATGAGAATCATATCTAAGACAAGCTCTCCCGCATTGTCCATCAAGTATAGTACTTCATCCACACTGTTTAGAAGTGACCGAAATTCATCCACTTGGTCGATTACTAGATCGGATTCCACATTATTCAGAATCTCTCGAAGTTCATCAAGATCAAAATCACGACCTGCAACGTCGAACTCTATAGCATTTGCTGCGGCTGTAATTAGAGTGGCTGTCCGGAATCGTGATACTGAATCTATGCTTTCATCTACTAGTTTCTGAAGCTCTGGCATTATACTCAGTGCCATCTCATTTGATTGGTGTTTGAGGTCTTCGTAAGGGTCTTTTCCGGTCATCCGTTGTACGAGAAGGTCCCTGTCAGTACCTATGTGACTAGGAACAGCATCACCATTGAAATTCTCGCCCAAGAATTGTGTCATGGCTTCTACAATTTGCATCCTCAGACCTGGGTCATCGGTTGCAAGCTTGATTTGATTGATTGCTCGTTCAAGAAGACAATGTGCACACTCAAGGGTCACTTTCAAATCTCTTCGCCTATGCGAGGCCGTTTACGCTCCGTGAAAAATCATCCGGAAGGGACTATTTTCTAAGAGGTCCTGCAAGACTCCTTAGAACATCGGCAGGTGTGTTTGATTTAGCCACTGCTGAAGCTAAGAGAACACCTTGAGAACCTAGATTTATGGCAGCAGACACATCATCGCCGTTACTAATACCAGCCCCACAAAGAATGACTACCTCCTTGTTCACATGACGAATTAGTTCAACAGTCCCGCTGATAACTTCAGGTTGAGCTTGAGAAACAGAGATTCCAGTTCCTATAAGTTCGGGAGGTTCAACAGCCACAGCATCAGGTTTCATTATAGCTGCAGCAACACTCACTGACGGATTATTTGTACAGACAACTGTGTATAGGTTGAGGTCTTTTGCTTTTGAAACAGCCAAATCGATATCAGCTAGTTGCATTCTATGCTCTGAATGATTTAGGAGGGTTCCAGAGCAGCCGGACTCAACAAGAGCTTCACCCAGAACATGACCTGTAAATCGTCCCTGTTCGCCCGGATCCATGTGTTGAGAGAATACGGGGATATCAACAGCCTGTGCAACTCTGTATAAATCTGAGATTTGAGGCGCAACAACAATAGACACATCATATTCATTTGAAACAGCTTCACAGGATTTCGCTAAAGCCACAGCTTTCTCGCCTGTAGCTTGAGGATAGGTCTTGAAGTTGATTATAACTACTGGAATCTTGATATCGGACAATATACTATCACCTGACTAATGCAGATGAGTCCGTTACCTGACTTTAAACTATTCGTAGAAATGCTATCAGTGAGTCAAATCAGCTATCGTGCAGCACCAATCAGTAGTTTTAGCACTGGAACTCGAGCATATCCTCGACGATTCAAATCTGTTATTGGTTTTCGTGCTTCTATCTTGATGAACTTGCCAGCATCAGAATTCTTGTAGTATTTCAGATAAATATCCGAGAACTGTGAGAATGTAGCAGCATTTAGTAATTCACTGACTGCGTCATTTGATATCCTGATATGAGCATCTTCGTCGGATGCTTTGCCAATTTTTGTTTCAATATCACCCAAGGGTGCTTTCGATATCCAGAAACGTTCACCCATTGCCATGAACTCTAATGTGAATGCATGCGTTCCCTCAAGACCATCAGCCATCTTTGAATCTTTCAACATATACACTAGTCTATCCTGAATGGAGTCATGGTAGGGTATTGTGTCCCCTCTACCCTCGGGTACTGGTTCCGCAACTTCTGCTTCAACAGGCTCTTCTTCAGTCGCTTCGACTGCAGCTTCTTCTTCAACTACAACTGTTGTTTCTTCTTCGGGCTCTTCATCAGCCTCTTGTTCATCTTTTTTCTTTCTTCGGAAGAATCTTGACATTTTAGAGTTCGCTCCTAATAGAGAGAGCAATACATGTCCCCGTCTTGCTCCTGCATCTTTGGGATATATTATTGAAAAAGATAGTTAGGTTGTATCTACCCTGATGGTGGTTCCTGAGGAATCTCTTGAACTTGAGCGAGTTTCTGAAGCTGCGCAACAAGAGGGATACTGTTGGAAGGTTTACGGTCACCCCAGAGTTCATCAACAAGTAGGTCTCGAATCGCTATTCTAATCACTTCTGATCGATTGGGATATTTGTTCTGACCAATCAGCTTATCCACGCCTTCAACGTAGGACTCTGGGAGGCATATAGTGACGACTCTCATTGTACACCAACACATTCCATAACAAAGAATGTAATGAAACGGTGTCTGATTGTGGTGCGTATCGGGGTATTACTAGGTCGGTCATGGATTTAGGATTAATTTCCCGAATTGCTCCCCCTTTTCTAATATCTGGTGAGCCTCTTTAGCTTTGGACAATGGGAGCGCACGGTCTACAATTGGTTTTAGTTGACCATTCCAAATCAGCTTCAGAACCTCACGTAGTTCAGATCGACTTCCCATAGTGGAACCAAGAATCTCCAATTGTTTCCAAAACACGAGATTTGCATTGATTGATACATTTGGTCCTGAAGTTGCTCCACATGTGACAAGCTTGCCACCTTTAGTGAGACTTCGAAGACTCTTTTCCCAGGTTGCTTCCCCAACGGAATCAGCAACAATGTCCACTCCACGTCGATTAGTAAGTGAAAACACCTCTTTGTGAAAGTCAGGATTACTACGATGGTTGATACCGATTGATGCACCTAATTCGAGGGCTTTGTTTAGTTTCTCATCCGATGAACTAGTTACAATCACACGAGCGCCAGCAAGTTTGGCAATCTGTAAAGCTGCTAGTGCAACTCCGCCGCCGATACCAATTATCAATACATCATTTCCCAGCTTAACTTGAGCTTTGGTGACGAGCATCCTCCATGCAGTCATGAATGTCAAAGGCGCAGCAGCAACCTGATTGAAATCCAATTCAACAGAATCAGGAACTGGAATCACATTCATTTCATCCACTGAGAAGAGGTCTGAATATCCCCCTCGATAATGTTCACCAATTATCCCATATTTAGCACATAGTGATTCTTCACCGCGTATGCAATACTCACAAACACCACAGGAGCGACCAGGATCTATAATCACTCTCTGTCCCACCTCAAGGTTTCCTGATGTGCTGCTACCGAGCTCCTTAATCACACCAGAGATGTCACTACCGAGGATGTGAGGCATCTCGAGATTGAGGCCTGGAATTCCAGCTCGTGTAAAAAGGTCCAGATGGTTAAGAGCAACCGCTTTCACATCTACGAGTACTTGATTCGGTTTTACATCCGGAGTTGAGATATCTTCATACTTCAAGACTTCAGGTGGACCGTGTTCATGGAATACAGATGCTTTCATGGGACTTCAACCTACGTGTAGAGTAGTCACAACATAGTTCGACATAAAGCCTCGGATAGGTGACCTTTGGACAAGTTTAAGACGGGATTACCTGAAGTACTGGTGATTACAATGGCAAAAGGAAAACCTGGGAAAGTCCGTGCAAGCCATATTTTGGTAGATAAACATAGTCAAGCACTAGCTCTGATTAGCAGGATTAGAGAGGGCGAAGATTTTGGAGCTATAGCAAAGAAGTATAGTGACTGCCCTTCAAAAAAGAAAGGTGGAGACCTAGGTTGGTTCACAAAAGGTCAGATGGTTCCAGAGTTTGAAAAGGCAGCGTTCGGTCTGAATGTCGGAGCTATGACTAATGATCCCGTGAAGACCAAATTCGGATACCACATCATTCGAAGAACTGGATAGACTGATTTCTTGGTCCATTATGAAATGAAAAGAGAGGGACTCACTGTCCCACTCTCAATTACTCTGCTGAGTTAGATGTGTCCTGTGCCTTACCCTTTGGGACTATTTCTTCCTCTACGAAACGATTCTCGCACCGTTGAAGGACTTTAGGCAAAGTTGTATATTCCATCTCATGCTCGCCAAGACGATGAGGTTGGAATGGTCCGGTACGTCGTAGATAGTCAGCAATCTCCATTCC
>JBHLRT010000185.1:0-5053 GCA_048882305.1 Candidatus Thorarchaeota archaeon | reverse complement strand
GTTGTACTTATTCTGAGTGCATTCACAGTTGGTGAAGGTGCATACCTTGCGTTCCTTATTCTTGGAATGAATCGTGGTAGAATCACAATCGAAGTTTTGTCTGTCGGATTTCTTTCTCTTTGGTTTATTCAGAGTATTCTAAAAGCAATATTCCACGCGTGGAGTGCTGGGTGGTGGCTTGGCGAAGTTTTGCTCTTGATTGGATTCCTAGTAGGTCCAACTTTAATTGGATATCTCTATTTGGGCTCTTTCTTAAGTGCTGAAGAGTCAGGCACTCGCGCTAAGGTGTATTCAGACATTCTTGCTCATGACATATCTAATTATCATCAAGCAATACTCCACGGACTGGAGATTGCTATGCTAGAGATAACGCCTGATGTAATGAGAAAAAGAGCTCTTAATGATGCATATCTTGCCCTAATTGATGCAGATCGTCTAGCAAGAAACGTCCGTAAACTAGGTCTGATTGATGCAAATGAGATAAGTGATTTCTATCAGATGGACTTAGTGAGAAACATCAATGATTCGTTCATCAGATTAACCAAGGCATTTCGTTCACCAGACATTGTACTTAATTTAGAAACTGAAGAAGAAGAATGCTATATACTTGCTAATGATCTGCTTCAAGACATTTTTTTGAATCTCTTTAGAAACGCAATAGAATATTCCGAAAAGGGACGAATTGATGTCAGAATATCTCGATCAGATGTCAATAGCTCCGCATATTGGGAAATCCGAGTGATAGACTTCGGACCAGGTATACCCTATGAGTTGAGAGAGTCCTTATTTGATAGGTATATGAAAGGAGCTAAGGGTTCAGGTCTTGGATTATCAGTTGTCAGAGCTCTTACAAGTCTGTTCAATGGATCAATAGGAATAGAGGACAGAGTGGAAGGTGATTTCTCGCAAGGCTCGGTGTTCGTATTACGGTTCCCTATTGCTAGTTCGAAGCAACTCATGGAAGTTGATTCTTCGTAACAAAGCATAATTGTAAATAAATATTCTATTAATCCCAAGGTTGTGTTTGTGTGGTTAGAAATCTGCATCTTAGCTTCTTGTTTAGGAAAGAAGGAACTAGATTAGTACCTGAGTCAAGAGGAGTTTGTCTTGCCACAGCGCTTGCTACTGCAGAGGCTCAGAAAGGACATAGAAATAGAATCGTTGGTCTGAGTAGTGTTTCTCTTCCCTTCTGGATTGTTCAAACCTCACCAACAAAGTCAATTGTACTCTCAGCAGCCAGTAGTTTGAGAAGAGAATTCAGTTTCACAGATATAAGAGGAGCTAGTGAAATCAAGAGGATTATTAGTTCTGATTTATCTCAAGCGACGGATATTCTTTCTGTTGCATCAAAGATACAACCACTCATAGATAATGTAGACAATCAAACAAGTGATATTGGTAATCTGATTAAACCCGAAATAATCCATGCCATTGCTAACTATGTTGTTGTTTCTGATCCGACAGCAAAACCAAATCGGGTTGAAACTCTCATTGATTCAGCAGGTGCCCTGAAGAGATCGGAGGAATTCAAGAAAATTACTGATGCCGCAAAGTTGCGGTCAGAATCCGCTGAAACTTTACGGAAGTTGATTAAGGAAAGTTTTGGTGCTCAGATTACAATTTTGGAAAACCTCACAAATTTGGAACGAGATAGAGGAAATGAACGAGTCAGATTGATGGAAGAGAGAACCAAACAAGAGATATCCAAGCTCACGGAGGATAAGGATGACAAGCTGTACAAGTTGACTGAAAAACATAAAATAAATCTCCGTGCTATGACTGCAGATTTTTCCAGGACACTCAACGATTTAGAACAATTCTTTGGGGATATTGTTGGTGCGATAAGAAAAGCACGAACAGAGATTGGCCAGAAAGAAGTAGATACTGAAGGAGCAATTTCAGTTTATAGCGAACTCGTGAATTCAATTAAAGGAACGATTGCCACAAGTCAGCAGCCTTTAGATATGATGGAAACTAAGAAGGCGGATTTGCAAAAACGTGTTTCTGAGGCTCAAAATAAATTCGAGTCTGATAAGATGGAAGCAGAAGAATGGATGCAAACAGAAATTCGGGAAAGACAGCAGAGAATTGAAGAAACAAAAAGGGAAACAGAACTCAAGACAAAAGAGCTTGATGATCTTAGGATTCAAGTGAATTCTGCAAAAAGTAAGACGGAGCATTCAATCGAAGAAAGAATTCTGAAATTTCAACAGGAGTTCCTTAATCTAATGAATTGGACTTTAGATAATAATTCAATCAGAGAACTAGCCCCGCTGACACTTCTTGATATCCATACATTCGTAGTAAAATTTGATGATAATTCTCATCAAGTACTTACACCATGTTTCATACCTGAAGATGGTTTCTTAACCGCAGGGGTGAAAAACCCATTGAGCATTGAATTTGATGATGCGATTAACAAATCGATCAACGATTGGTTGCAGAATGACAACTCTTTCAAGACTGTATTTGATCGTGCATGTGCAATTGGCAATGTCTTGATAGCATCTGATACTGAGCAACTCTTAGTAGAAGGACTCGAGGAACTTCTTAGTAAAAGGATTATCCAACGGGATGATATAGAAAGGCTACTCACTGTCTGGACCAGATACTCAGGGAAGTGTCCGAAGTGTGGCGCAGTTATTGAAATAGGAGCACAGTTCTGCCAGAAATGTGGAATGGAGTTAGCGAAATAAGATGTCTACTAGTCTGTAGATCTATTTGCTGAATGATTGACTCCTGTTGAGGGATTGTGCAGAATGTAAGTAAAATCTCACATCCCCTATCTTAATCCTTAAACACCTATTTTCGTTCACTAATATTAGATACTAGAAGGATTAACAACTTGGATATCAACATACTATTATTGACAGCAATCATTGGCCTTTTTTCTGGTTTCGCTAGTGGATTCTTTGGGATTGGCGGAGGTTCAATCAGAATTCCGCTTCTGACACTGGTAGGATTCACACTCGTCGCGGCATATGGGATGAATCTCATTGCACTTCCAATTTCAAGTCTGATGGGGGCAGTATCTCAGAGAAAAAATATAGACCTTCATCTTGGTTCGTATATGGTTCTAGGAGGAGCGGTAGGTACAATAGTTGGAACATTGATAGTATTTGATTTTGGAGCGTCAGCAATTCTATTAGCAATCATTTTCCTATTGGTTTCTATTATGTCTGTAATTGCAATGAATCTACATAACATAGCCCCTAGTATGTCAGATGATCTCTCACCATCATTCAATAACATGGTTTCAGGAACATTAGTCTTTAATACACTCACAGGCATGCGCGGAGGAAGCGAAGGATCATTGTTCGTTCCTCTACAGCGGCTGTTTAATGTTGAAATGCACAAAGCAATTGCGACAGCATTGTTTGCAGCAATTTTCACTTCAATTGTGGGAGTACTTCTCTATTGGGGACATGGACAACTGCTATTACTACCTGGGGTCATTGTATTAATCGGATCAACTATTGGTTCGCGAATAGGGAGTCATTTCTCTTTGGGGACAAAGTCAAAGTGGTTAGAGGTTGGTCTCACCTTAGTGATTCTCATACTAGCAGGAGTTCCATTGTTGGAGGTTCAGATCTAGTAAACTCATGACATCCAAGAGTCAAGTTGGTTTAGTTAGTTGTGAATAAGGAAACCAACGCCTACATATTTCATGACAGCTATCAACATGAGGTGACAGAAGGAAAACAATATACGAGGGATGAGGTGCAGCAGACACAGGGTTAAAGATGAAACTAGACATCACTCCACGTGCAGCCAATCTCCAGTATGCAATTCGTGACGTCGTAGTTGCAGCAATACAGTATGAGAAAAGGACTGGCGAAAAACCACTCTATCTCAATATTGGAGACCCCATTAAGTATGATTGGGAAACACCACAGTACATGGTGGATGCAATCTGTAAAGCCGCAAATGAAGGTTGGAATGGTTACTCACCATCAGAAGGGGAAGAGAAGCTTCGAATTGCTGCATCAGAGAAGGAGAAGCGAGTGAATGGGATTGATGTAGACCCTAATCGCATGATTGTCACCTCAGGGGTTTCTGAGGCAATACAGTTTCTTACCGGAGCATTAGTAGAGGAAGGTTCCGAACTATTGGTACCGGGACCCTCATATCCACCATACTTGAGCTATGTGAGGTTCTTCGGTGGAAGACCGGTAGCATATAGAACCATAGAGGAAGATGATTGGAATCCTGATACTGAGGATCTTCGAAAGAAGATAACTGACAAGACAGTTGGTATACTCGTCATTAATCCAAACAATCCTACAGGTGCTGTCTGGAACGAGAAGACTTTGAGAGAGATAGTTGACATTGCTGGAGAGAATGGACTACCACTAATCTCAGACGAGATATACGACCAACTCACTTATGACGAAAAGCAAACTCCGATGGTCAGAATTGCAGGAGATGTTCCTGTTATTGGATTCAATGGAGTGAGTAAGGTCTATCTTGCCCCTGGATGGCGAGTGGGTTATGCGTATTTCAATGACACTGACGGTGAACTTGATTCTCTCTATGATGCTATGATTCGCCAAGCCAGAATCAGAATCTGTCTGAACTCAACAGCACAGATTGCAGCCGCTACAGCACTAGCAGGAGATGGGAGTCATCTTAAGGAGGTCATGAGTAGACTCCGAATGAGAAGAGACCTCATCCACAAGAGACTCAATGCAATAGACTCGATTTCAACACAATTACCTGAAGCGGCATTCTACATCATGCCGAAAATTGACCTTCGTGGAAGGTGGAAAAATGACTACGAGTATGTGCTTGATGTACTTGACAATACAGGAGTGGTCTTTGTGCCCGGATCGGGTTTTGGAGCTGAGTATGGTTCAGGACATTTCCGAAGCGTGTTTCTTCCACCACCAGACTTGATTGAGAACGCTATGGATCGACTTGAAGACTTCATGACTAAACGGTAGATAATGAACGTTTCATATCATAACGAAATTTTGAAAAATAATAGAAGATGCCATGACTTTTCATCATGGCACATAAAAGATTCAGGATAGATCGTCCTTTCTCGATTCGA